>CAXTSI010000114.1:0-19276 GCA_964246695.1 uncultured bacterium | reverse complement strand
GATGTTGTAGGGTGGGCAATGCCCACCAAACCTGGTAATGGTGGGCATTGCCCACCCTACGAAGAATTTTACAAATCAGATAGGACTGCTATATATGTTGAAAAAAAAAGAATTGTTGCAAATAAAACTAATAAATCAGTGAAAACAATTTCAATCCCAATTCTAGTCAATAGGTAATTCACCTCTAAGTATTAAGGAATATGTAGATGACGCTGATGTTCGGATAAAAATCCTTCAGCTTAGGTAAGTTAAGGCAAAATCGGGAACATTGGGAATGCGTAGGCTGTCATCAGAGATTCCCTGACGGAATATTGGATAAATGCATCTGCTTCTTAACGTAGTGTCCGTTGTTCTTATTGTGAAGATCGCCGTTTATGGGTGCTGCGCAAATAGATACTTATAGCTGTCAGTGTGTCTACCGATGATATACCGAATGCCAACCAAAAATCCTGGAATAAATTGTTGCTGTATATACACGTTGATAACTATCTAAATATCATCTGCTATAAACTGCGGTGACAATTTTAGCTTGGTTAGATGCAGTAAAGAAGACATGATTGTCGGTAATGATTTGTAGCTTGTCAAAAATGAAATGGTAACAAAATAGACGTATGCACTCTGGTGTAAACTTTAGAACATAGTTAACTATTTATAAATATTTTGTAAAAGTAAAGAAATGGAGTTTTCAAAATCGAAGATTTTTGTTTTAATAGACAAGCATTTACGGAAGTTGTAGAAGAAATTGCAAAAAGTTTCAGGTAATTTACTGTGTACAATCGAACATCGTTAGTAGTAAGTGTTCTCTTGATAGGAAGCATTGCTGTAACAATGCCCTCAGTAACTCAAGCTCAGGTATTATTGGCACCACAAAAAAGCAGTACACAGGTAAAACAACTGCTACAAGAAGGGCGAAAGCTAGTGGATAGGGGCGATTATAATGGCGCGATCGCCGTTTATCAACAAGCAGCAAGCTTGGAGCCAAAAAACGCCACAATTTCTGCTGGCATTGGGTATTTGTATGCTCAACAAAGAAATTTTTCCGCAGCGTTAGCAGCTTACCGCCGTGCCGTTGCCCTCAACCCTAACAATGGCGATTATCAATACGCTTTAGGTTACGTCAGCGGTAATTTGGGAGACTATAAGGGAGCAAAGGAAGCTTACCGTCATGCGATCCAACTCAGCCGGAACAACGTCAATGCCTATTTGGGATTGTCTACAGTCCTGCTGCATTTGAGAGAATACGACAATTCTAAGTGGGCATACGAGCAAGCTGTAAAGCTGGACCCAAAAAACCCTCAGGCTTACGAGTTACGGGGTACGATGCTGGTGAAGCAGGGTAAATCCAAAGAAGCAATTGTCGTGTTTCAACAAGCTCGTGATTTGTACGAACGCCAGGGTAAGTCAGAAAGTGTCGTTAGGGTAAATGCCGTGTTGCATACTTTAGGGGTGTGAGATGAATCTAATTGGCGATCGGATGATATTTAGATAGCTATTTTCTTGCTACAGACGGACAAGGCACTGCTCGACTAGGGTTCCCCGGCTTGAAGCATGTGCCGTGCAGATGAAAGATGCTGACAGTTGTTTGTTCTATCTGCGTGTATCAGCGTCTGCTTCGCTGCGAAAGCGATCGCCCTAGTAGAGTGGGCGCGGAAATAAAGATCCCATTCAAAATTGGCGAAAAGGTTACGTCATCAACTTTTTTAATTTTTAATTTTTAATTTTTAATTTTTAATTCCAAGAAAGCGGGATGCAGGAAAAACAATGCAAGTCCTTGGGTATACTGATGTAGCGGCATAGATAACTTTTACCCTTAGGATTGGAGAACAAAACCTTGGGAATAGAACTACGCAGTTTCGTATTTCTCGACAGCCTGCAACCTCAACATGCAGCATATATGGGAACAGTAGCCCAAGGTTTCTTGCCATTACCAGGGGATACATCGCTGTGGATTGAAATCTCTCCTGGTATCGAAATTAATCGGATTACAAATGTAGCGCTCAAAGCTGCCTCTGTCCGTCCGGGAGTACAGGTAGTGGAACGACTGTACGGTCTATTGGAAGTTCATTCTAGTTCCTTTGGCGAAACGCGATCTGCTGGGCAAGCTATTTTGGCGACACTAGGAGTCAAAAAAGAAGAATGCCTCAAACCGCGTGTCGTTTCCAGCCAGATTATACGCAACATTGATGCTTATCAAACACAACTTATCAATCGCACACGACGGGGACAGCTACTACTGGCAGGGCAAACACTGTATGTCTTAGAAGTTGAGCCTGCTGCTTATGCCGCACTGGCTGCAAATGAAGCGGAGAAAGCAGCAGCAATTAACATCCTTGAAGTTCAAGCAGTCGGCAGCTTTGGACGGCTTTACTTAGGTGGACAAGAACAGGATATTTTTGCAGGTGCGGCGTCGGCGTTAACGGCGATTGAAAGTGTAGCAGGTCGGGTAAATCCCCTAAGTGGCGCTAAGGAATAAAGGAGAGAAAATGGCAAATCGAGAGCATCTGGCTTTACTGAAAGCAGGTGCAGTCATATGGATGGAGTGGAGAAAGAAAAATCCCCAGATTGAACCAGACCTCAGCGCCGCCAACCTGCAAGGGGTAAACTTGAGCAGGGTAGATCTAGGTAATGCTTTACTCGTGGGAGCAAACCTTAGCGGTGCCGATCTGAGTGGCGCTAACCTCGAAAAAGCCAACCTTGTTGAAGCTAACCTGAGCGCTGCGAACTTCAGTGTTGCTAACTTGCGCAGTGCTACACTTACACAGGCAGATCTGAGTCATGCCAATCTGATTGGATCTGACTTGAGTAAGGCGAATCTCAAAGGCGCTGCGATCGCTGATGCTAACCTGATTGGGACTGACTTGAGAGGCGCTAACTTAAGAGATGCCGATTTGGGTACAGCGAAGCTTCACCGGACTAACCTCTGTTTTGCAAACCTCATCGAAGCTAACTTGATTGCGGCTGACCTAAGCAACGCAAACCTTTATGAAGCGGAGATAATGGGGGCTTATCTTTACAAAACCGACCTGTATAAAGCTAATCTGACCCGATCTCACCTGAATGGTGCATACATGAGTAAGGCTAACCTGAGTGAGGCTGACTTGAGAGGTGCTAACTTGGGATGGGCTAACCTCAGAGGCGCTAACTTGGCTGGGGCTAACCTGAGGGGCGCTAACCTGAGGGGCGCTAACCTCACCAGCGTGAATCTTCAGGAAACAATTATGTCAGACTAAATAATTCGTAATTCGTAATTCGTAATTCGTAATTATTACCAAGCCCATTCGGGGCGGGAATAGGGAATAGGGAACTCTTAACAGGGAACTCTTAACAGGAATTAGCCTCGAATATTGGGTTTAGAGCAAGTAAATTTATTTATGAAAAAAATAAATATATTTTTTTCGAGACGCACAGCGCTCTTAAAAAAGGCGTCCGCTTTAAATCCCCAGATGAATGCGTCAAGAGGATTTCCCTGTTCCCCGTTCCCTGTTAAGAGTTCCCTCTTAACATACCTAAAGACGCTTGCAAGGGAATAATGTAGCGATCGCAACTTCTACTTGAGGGGAAGAAATATGTCGGCGATCGCCTCATGCTCAGGCACATCAGGAAAAAAACTGACTCTCTGGAGATACAGTGGAAAGTCTCGTGGCTCTTCTGTGTTCATCGGGAGCCATATGGAGTACAAATAAGTTATGCTCTCGCTGATGTTGCTGTCAGAGCCTAAGTGGCGCAATACAGCACATCTGCCACCAGGAATGATTTTTTCTACAACCCCAAATGAGTTGTCAACCACATCACGCTCCGTTGATGCACATATATCAAAGCGATAGTCGTCGGGTGCGGTTTCAGACGGATGATCGTAGAGGATGTTGAAAGTGTCACTGACCATAGGCGGCAGATTGTTCTGCTTTCGCCATTCGATAAATTTGCACACGGAGTTCCCGATGAGATTCGGGTCGCCACGGTGCTCCAGGGCTGCAACTTTGGTGTTTTTAAAGGAGATTAGCTTGACTTGCGCGAGCTGATTTTCTGGTTTCATGTGCTTGATCCTTAATTCACTTAATGGTTGGTAAGTCGAATGCCAAAGATCCCACTGCGGCTGCTTTCTGAACTCGGAAGGGGTCTGCCCTATGCTCTTCTTAAATGCGCGAGAAAACGATTCATGATTTTCGTAGCCACTCGCCAGCGCGATATCGATGATCTGCCTTTCGTCACGAAAAGCGAGTTGATAAGAAGCACGCTTCAAGCGATTTAGCTGAACGTATTTGTACAGGCTAACCCCGAAAAGCTCAGAGAACTGCCTGTGAAAGTGATACTTCGAGAATGCAGCAACGATGCTGATCTGAGCGACAGTAAGGTCGTCGTCCAGATGAGTATCGATGTACTCAAGCACCTTGCGAAATCTAGCATGATAGATGTCAACAGAAGATGCAGTCAATGAAGTATCCTCAACAACGATATTCTCTAGACTACTCACTTGGGATCGATAAAGCCTGACAGAAGTTGCTCAACCTCTACACGAAATAAAACTTTAGTCGAATCTTATATCAAAGCCGCACTCGCTCAAAAGAAACGGAAGGGATACAAGCTGGGAGTCAAGCTGCAACAGCCAAGGCTTACTCTTCAACACTTGTAAGCGATCGCCTGTGCCAAAGCACTGAGAACAGAGGGGACTAGTTTAGATGCGATTGCTATTACTCTCAATATTGGGTTAAAGGATTGAGTATTAAACAGTATCATAAACTACAAAAAAAATTAACGCTCGCTCTTCGGGGAAAAACTTTTTGGTTTACTGTATCTTGTCTCCACTCACCGCGACGATGTGCATTTTTCAGTAAAAACTCCATTTGACGACAGTGCTTTTAGGAGATCTGGGTAATGGCTAAGGCTTAAACTAGGAGATAAGCGATTCAAATCTAGAATCTGTATGACTTTCAATAACCAGAAAAAACCCTTCCGTCTCATTACCATTCCGGTCAGTCACTACTGCGAAAAAGCACGATGGGCGTTGACAAGACTGCAAATTTCTTATGTGGAAGAAGGGCATATGCCACCTTTCCATCTATTGGCAACGAGTCGAGTGGGCGGAAAATTAACTCCTGTTCTGATCGCTGAAACTGGTGCTTTCACTGATTCAACTAATATATTGCGATACCTAGATGGAATTGCCCCAGCCAACGCCAAACTTTATCCCACTGACCCTGACTTGCGCTCTCAAGTAGAAGAACTGGAAGATTTATTTGACGAACAACTTGGACCTGCTATACGTTGTTGGGGTTACTTCTGGGCCATGAACGATCACAAGTTGATGCAAAGAAGTTGGTGTTACGGTGTGCCTTTTGTTGAGCGAGCATTATTTCCCGTGGTTTTTCCCTTTATGCGAAAAGTTGCACGGCAAAGACTAAACATAACTCCGGAGTCTGCAGCACGAGCAAAAGAACAAATCAACAACATTTTTGAGAAAGTTGGTGAATTGTTAACTGATGGACGCACCTATCTGGTAGGAGATAGCTTGAGCGCTGCTGACATTACCTTTGCTGCACTGGCTGCTCCTGCTGTCGCACCGCCAGAACATCCTATAAAAGGCGATCCCAGTTTACAAGAGTTACCACCCAAAATAGTATCCGAGATTAATGCCTTCCGAGAAACTCCTGCCGGAGTTTTTGCGCTGCGTTTATACAGTAACCAGCGATACTTGGTATGCCGAAATAATTCGTAATTGATAATTTGTAATTCGTAATTATTACCCCATGCATAAATGCAGGGGAACCTGTAGTAAAGAAGATCTCGCTTTTTTTCTTTTTCATAATTAAAACGCGAAGCGCAGCAGTCAGGGGAACCTGTACCTTAATGAATTAATTATTAATTAATTTAGTAATTTTTAATTACGAATTACGAATTACGAATTACGAATTACGAATTATTCGGTCAGTAGTATTAGATACTGTTAGCGAATTGCTGAAAATCATCTGTAATCCTTGTTGAGCCGTGTCCTGCCCCACCTTGGAATCAGGATTTCATGGATTCGCCAAGGTTGTCGGTTGCTACTTCCGGTTAGTGTTTATTAACAAAACTTTACAATCTGTCCCATTTGCCACGTATTTCGGCATACCCCCCTTATCTCCCCCAAAATTTTTCGCTCTTGTGTTGCCACTTTTCACTCCAAGCACCAGTAACTTCAAAGTCACCAGACTTGGGAGTTAATTTTAATAAACCATATTCAAATGTATTACAAAATAGAGTGTAACAGAAATCATCAGCACCGTAGCCCTTAAAGGAAAGGGTTCCTAAGTGGGTATATTCTGTATTTTCCCATTTCCCATTGCCAAACCAAGTGGTATTTGGAGATCCTACACGGAGGATACAACGCAAACCCTTACCTTGACGACTCTTTCTTAAATCAGAAACCCCATACTCATCAAAATATCCACCGCAAGTGTTATAAGGCATTGACAAAGGTTTGTAGTTAGCGGAAGAAACTAGCTTCCACTCTTCATTCCATGCACCCGTAACACGAATGGTTGATTTATTGACTATTTTTACCTTGAGATTTTTGTCAAAGTTGTAGTTTATGTCTTCGCCATTCCCATGAATATTGGAAGCAGAACCGATAATACTACCATTATTGTAAAAAGCATGTCCTACATGACGGTCATCACTTGCAGAAGCAATCATCTTCCCGTCGGGGCTGAAGCTGACGCTCCTTACTGCTTTTGAATGCCCTGTAAAGTTTTTGAGTTCTTTACCAAAAGACTCGTAAACTGCTTGCCGTAACGCCGTCTTAACTATAATTTTGGCATCAGCTTCTACCCAGTTTGCCCAGATTGTCTGTTGCAGCTTCTCCCCTCCCTTAATACTTTCGATCAGAGCTTCCTCATGGAGATTTGCGGCGAAACGCCCTTCTGAAGATGAAGCAAGAGCGGTGAGTTGGGCATTTATCTCACCAATTGTTGATTTTACACCGAATCCTACTGCTACGGCTGTTAACACTGCCAACCCGAGTCCTGCCCCATAAGCTATTCTTAATCGTTGTGCTTCCGCCAGTTGGCGTTTTTCTTTCTCTCTTTTGAGTTCTGTGTATAATTGTGCACCGCGTTTTTTGCGAATAAAAGATACGAGATAATCGTGAACAAGTTGATAATAGTCAGTTGATAATTGCGGTATTAAAAAGACTATCCCTGATTTCACTAAAATCTTTAAAACTAACTCTAATTTTTCTGCTTCTGTTGGTAAAACTTTTACCAGTTCAGCTAGCAGTTGAGCACGAGTTTTCAACGGGCGAGTGTCATTTTCATCGGTGAGGAAATACAACACCAATTGGGCTACGCTTTCATTTTCTTGCCCACAGTCTTTAACGACATCATCTAAGAAACGTTGGACTAGCTGTTCTTTGGGTCCTTTTCGTTGATATTCCTCTAGGGTTTTAATTTCCTCTCTTTCCAGTTGCACCCCTACGACCTGCAACTCAATGGGGCGCACTTCTCCCTGTTCTTCCGCCAAATCCCGCACCAATTCATCAATTAATGACGGTTCCAAGTAACACAAGTAAGAGGAGTTTTGGGTTAAACTTTCAATAACTTTTTTTGCGGTAGCTGGAGAAAAATTACCAAGGTAGTAGCGAATATCTTTGTTAAGAATATCATTGTTTGTAACTTCTAAATTTACTATCCGGTCACACTCTAATAAATAAGGCAAAGAATATTCTTTAATAGAAAAAAATATTTTCACGTAAGGAATATCTAAACAGATTTTTAAAAACTGCCAAAATTCTTTTCGTTGCGCAGGCTGAAAACAATTAAAGAAAAACTCTTCAAATTGATCAAAAATAAGAATAGTCAAAAAATTGCCATCTGCATTGCGTCGTAACTGTTGAAGAATCTGTTCTTGTGAACTCAATTCCTGCGATTCCACCGGAGAGGGCTTTAGTGGTGTCGCAAGGAGAAGTGCCTTTCCTAATTCTCGTACCCAATTCGTGTAAAATCGTACAATAACTGGTAAGGGATTTCGACTATCAACGGCGGGTATGTCTTCTAATGCCGGTACTAATCCCGCTGTCAATAGCGAACTTTTACCAACTCCAGAGGCACCATAAATGATCGTGAGCTTTTGGTCATCACGACTAATTCGCTCGATTAAGCGATCGACATCTCGATCGCGCCCAGAAGCAATAATTTCTTGTGAGATTGTGCCTTGCTGTGTCTTTGCTCTGACTGCCCCGTTGTCAAAAGCTCCCAAAACAGGGTTGAGTACCTGTCTTTGGGATTGCAATTGGCCTGCACCAATGAAAGCACGGAAACCATACTGCTGTTCAATCGAACTTTTCTCTTGCTTAAGTTCAAACGCTTCTAAGTACCGATGTTGCTCATAATAGTAGAGTTCGTGCAGTGCATCTAATATCCGTACATAACGTTGAGGATGGTAGTCTGTCTTACATTCTTCTTTAGCTAGTTCTAATGTTTGCAGGGCTTCTTTTAACTCACCATGAGACTGTTGTGCTTTAGCAAGTAATAAATGATACCAACTTTGATAGTATTGTTGCACCCAAAGGTTCTCAGGAGAAGAGGGCAGTGCTGATGGTTGTGCAATTATTGTTAGCGCTGTTTGTGCATACTGCTTTGCATCTTTCCAATTGCGCTTTACCAGTGCGATTTCAGCCAAGAAAGCATGAGCATTCGCTTGTCTGATTTCATGAGGATATTTTTTATGTAGGTCAATAGCTGTTTTGGCAACAGCCTTTAACTCGTCCCACTGTTCCAACTGTTGTAGCACTTCTGCCCAAGAGTTAATAAACTTAGCCGCTAAATCGGAACGATTTGCCCGTTGTAATATTTCTATACACTGCTGATAATAATCCTGCGCTTGACGACATGCTGTTTTGTCCTCTGCTCGATGCAAAACCGCCTGTCTGCGCCACCATAACCCCAGATGGAAGAGTAAACAGGCTTGTCGCTGTATGTAGGCAGATGAGCGGATGCTATTGTTCCCTTGTTGCCAAAAGGCAAGGCTTTGCTCGTAGAGTTGGCGCGATCGCTCCATGTCGTTATTGACATAGGCATCACGTCCTAAAATAAATTGCTGACTGGCTTCTAGTTCTGGTTCAGAACAACCCCGACTGTCTAATTCTTGTAACGCTGACTCAATTTCAAAACGCTTTCCTGCACCCATCCCCAAATTAAAGGCGGCGTTATCAAGAAATTGGTCTGCACCTGCTTCTAAAATTTTAGTGAATAAACTGTCTGCCTCATGTTGAAGAAAATGAACTAATTCATTGGTAGCAGGCACAAACTTGATTGGGACGCCAGCATAAGTGTAAAAATCAGGTGCCAATTTGATGAATTTTTGCAGCACCGCATCGTTTATCCAAAACACTAAGGGAAATGAAAAACTCAGAAAATCATTCCGCACTCGATTCATGGAAATCAGCAAATCATCAAGTGCTGTGAGACACTCTAACCCTGACACCATCACAGCCTTAGGAACAGACGTAGCGGATAAATCATCCGTTACAGTCGTTGTCATGATGGTTGTATGAAGGTTTGTTTCTGACTTATCTAGGGGGATTTCCCTAATTTGTAGTTCAGAGCGCTGCTGCAACTCCTTTAATATCTGCTCTCGTAAACAGGTATAATTGCAGCGAACTAAAATTAGGGAAAATCGATTTTGGGAATGAGCGATCGCCCTTATGAGAATGGATAGCGATCGCTCATTCTGCAATATAATATCTTCTTCTGGATGTGTCGGTTCACTCATAGCTGAAATTGTTTCGCCTCCTTTAGCACGGGATTGATTCCAAACCAGCGTCCGTCGTTATCCTGATATTCAAATACAAACAAACTTCGTAGTAGAGTTTGGTAATCTGCTTCACCGCTTACACTTTGCTGCTTCACCACTTGACGCAGCAATTCCCACTCATCGTTTGTAATTGCGGAGACAAGACTATCACGAGATTCCCGAATTGCGTCTTCCAAGCAATCTGGCGATAAGGGAGGGTCTTGAGCTTGCAGGCACCTGTAAAGCATTCCTAACAAGTTCCGCACATGACCACCACTGATGTAGCACAATCGGTCTAAAGTTTTAGGATGATGGAAGACTTCTGTAATTAAACCTAGCCTCTGTTGAGAATTTACTGCTGGAAATGCTCTAGCTAACACCATCTGTCGCAAAAGTGCCATTCCCTCTTCACACGGACGACCATCTCGCAACTGTATCGGTACCATTGGCAAAACTTTCGGTGCCTTACCACCCCCTAAGCGATTTTTCAGTGCTTCTACCTCATTGGAAAACATCAACGCTAGTGGAATAGTGTATATTACATGACAATTAAGTTTGCGTAGCTGTTCACCGCGATCTACAAATAAATATTCTTGCTGAGAACGTTCAGCTGTTTTTGGTCGAGGATCTACCCGGTCTAAGTTATCCACAATCACCACGAGTCCTCTATAGCCGCTAGCCTTTAATTCTTCTATGGCACGTTCTAAGACTTCTTTATTAATTGATTCAAGAATATTGTTAGTACGAGGTTCTAAGTATTGCCTTAATCTACTTCTCAGCTTGGGGCTATCTTTAGCTTTAGCAGTAATTTTAGCAATTTGTAGAGGCAAAGAAAACTCTACTTCCTTTAGCTCTATTGGTGTTTGTAAAAAATCTGTAATTTCATTTAACAAATTTGTAAAGTAATCTGGTCTTAGCCTGATACCAATCACTTCCAAACTTTCACTTACCTGACGAACTATTGCCAGCATGATGTCTGTAACGTCCACATCCGCCATATCCAAGTCTTGCGTAGACTCAAAGTACACTACGTGAAAATTTTGCTGTTTTAGCTCTGCTTCCAATCGTCGTAACTCTGTAGACTTACCACAACCAATATGCCCAGTAAACAACTGGCAAGTCGGCTGATCTGCGGAAAGGCGTGTAATTGTTCGTCCCAGTATCTCAATCACCTTACCGCCTCGTACAGAGGCAAAATCAATATAATATTGCCTATCTCGAGGATTTTCTAATACTAAAGTCCTGCTAGGGTCGCAAATATCAAAAAATCTTTGCAAGTCTAGTCGCATACAATTATCTCTACTTATAGATATACAACCAGTCTTACAGTAGCTTCAACTTTATGGTATCTTTTTCCAGAAATTTTATTATAGGGAGAAGGGATATTCAGGAAGAGATGTCTCCTCGGTTTCAACAGCACTGTTGCACCTTATACATGACTAGAATGTCGCGCTCCACAAAAGGGCATTTAGGTGGAATGCGTTGACCAGGCAGGGGAGATGTGCAGCCGCACCCCTTCAAGTTGCACTGCTGCTTAGTAATTGGCAGTAGATATTTTAGCTTTCTTAATTTTTGCTGAAAATTCTAAGTGCAGGTTAGGATCAGGGACAGGAGAATTGACTATGCCAGTGGAGCGGAATTAATTATGACTGCTTTAACTTTACAATTACCTCCTAATCTCAAATTTACAGATGAGGAATTTGAACAGATTGTAGCTGTGAATAAAGAGTTGCGTTTGGAATTAACTGCTGAAGGAGAATTGGTAATCATGTCACCCACTGGGGGAGAAACGGGAAACCGTAATTTTGATTTGTTAGGTCAATTATGGTTTTGGAACAGTCAAAAAAATTTAGGACTCGCTTTTGATTCTTCCACTGGTTTTAAACTTCCCAACGGTGCAACTCGTTCTCCTGATGCTTCTTGGGTAAAGATGGAACGGTGGGATGCTCTCACACCACAACAAAGAAAAAAATATCTCCCCTTGTGTCCAGATTTTGCAGTGGAATTGGTGTCTGAAACTGATGATGTGGAAGACACTCAAGCCAAGATGCAGGAATACTTAGCTTCGGGTTTACAACTTGGTTGGTTAATTAATCCCAAAGATAAACAAGTAATAATTTATCGTCCTCATCAAGTACCATGTGTTTTACAATCTCCTACCAGTTTATCTGGTGAAGATCTTCTCCCTGGTTTTATTTTAAATTTACAGCCGATTTTTGCCTAGATGAAGTTGATAGCTGTTGGCTGCGCAATGCTTTACTCGTGGGATAAAACCTCAGCGGAGCGGATCTCAGTGGCGCTAACCTCTACAAAGCACTCCTCATTGAAGCCAACCTGAGCGCGGCGAGGCAGGAGATGCTTCGCCTTGCTACTGGACTTTAGACTAAGCAGGCGATCGCGCTTCTCGGCTTGCCCATTAGAATTGATACTAGGCTTCAACAAAATGACCCAGCAATGTTGAGTTAATAAACTGAAAACCTTAAAGATGATTTATCAAAGGGTCAAGCGGACTTTGACAGTTGTTTTTTGGGGAATAAAGTACCTTTTTTGACTGTTGGATAGCGAATTCTACGTATTCGCGGTTCTCCAGTCGGCCACCCCGGAGACTTTCCACGGGGTTTGGGTGCAACAGCAGGTGTGCCAATCGCCACGAAAACTCCTCCCATCGCTTGAGCTACTCGTCCAGGGGTCAATTTGGACTGTGTCTTCTGCCAGGGTAGAGGGTTGTCAGTCACAATATCACGCGCTTTCCCATAGTTGCCAGGTCATCAGTGGCAACAGATCACTCCACCGCTCACACTGTTCTCTTGTACTCAGTTTGGGTAAAGTCCAATGCAGGCGTTGTTTGGCAAATCTATACCAGTGGTCAACCGCAAACCGACGCAGGTAAAGTCGCTCTTATTTCGGAGAGAGGAGGCATCTCAATTCCCACCCAGGCGAGCCATAAAGGTCGAGCTTTTTGCCCACCAAATTCATCCAAGCGCTCAACTTGAATCAGATGCATTGAGTACTTGGCAGAGTGTTGAAAATGGAGATTCCGCCATAGACGCAGGCGTAGCCGCCCCAACTTCGGGTCGTTGACCTCTATCATTTGGTCAGGTGAACACCAGGTTCTGGGATCGTTGAGCTTAAACTTATCACCGTGGACACGGGGACGACCGATACCTGTATAAGCTGGAGGTGAACCATAAAGTACACGATTTGAGCGTAAACGCATGAGTTTATCCGCAGGAATGTCCCCTGTTTGTTTGACAAAACTGGCACACCCATATTCGGCATCCCACAAAGATAACGGGCGCGAACTCAGGTGAAGGCAGACAAGCCTTAATTGTTTGGCGGCTTTTAAGGGTAGCATTTTCAAAGCTGGTAATACGCTCATGCAATAGAGGTAATGCCCAACTGCCTTCGGTTTCTGGAATCCAAGCAAGAGTACTATAGCCTTGCCCAAGGGTCACTGGTTTCGTCCCTGACATTGGTTGGGCTTGATGTTCGTAGGTGCGCTCTTTAAGTGTAACAGCCTCAAGTCTCGACCAAGCTGTGTGATCTCCTGCTAATATGATTTGTTCTTTTTGGGGAAGTTGTTCGATATACAACCGCATCAATTCTTCTCGCGGTGGCGAACTGTCCTCTAATGCTTCATAAATACTGGACCATCGCCGTCGAAATACCGGAGATACTGAGAGTTCCACGAACTCCTTCAACACTGCGTGTGACTAATACTGCATCCATCAGGTCAAACAACGCATCTTTGGCGTTACCCAGGATGGTATATACACCTTGCCGAAATTGTTTAAGCTTATCAATAGTTGTCATGGTCAAGCTGAATTTTTTCTCTAAATTTCAGCAATTACCTAGAGAGTGGTCAGTTCAACATAGCTGACCGCTTTTTCTTCTTAGGAACTTTTCAACTCCCTTTATATCGTAAATTTTTTTACCCGTAAGCCTGGGAGCGTTGCGTTCCGATCGCTCGCCTTTAGTCTAAACTCCAGTTGCTAGCTTCTCAATTGCTACCCAAGCTACCGTTGACGGCTGATGCCAAAACTGTTTAGTGTTGCATAACAGGCAACAAGGATTGGTGGGATGAGCAAGTTTGGAGAAACAATCAGGCAGCTTCGAGAGGCTCAGAATCTGAGACTTCGGGAGACGGCTACTATGGTCGGTATCTCGCCTGCTTACCTTAGTCGCCGCCTCGCGGGGTAAGGAACATCCGCCAAAGCCGTTCGTTATCAAAGCATTAGCAAAAGTTTTAGCGGCTGATCCCGATGTACTATTTCGGCTTTGTCCTTCCACCGACCCAGATGTGGTGACTTTGCTGAAGGAAAGACCAAAGGTACTGGAATTGGTGCGTTTGGTGATGGATCGGGAACTTTCTGATGAGCAACTTGGTAAAGTTGAGCATTTTATTAAGCGAGATATATTAGGAGAGCCATCCTCGGATACAATACTCGCTGTCTCTGAGTAATAAAAGCCCACCTCTCCCCGTAAGTGAGGAGGGAAATGAGGAAAATGTCATTAGCAAATGAAATCAAAACAGTTGCCTATCCCTGATTTAGAAATTGATAAAGAAGATTTCACTATTTCTGATGGTTATATTCTTGACTTTATTAGTGGTGAGAAAAGCCTCAAGGATACGCCAAAAGAACAGGTGCGTCAACGGATTGCACGGGCGCTGTTTCACGAGTATGGTATTTCGGTGGAAGATATGGCGGCTGACTTTCCGGTTTCTATCGATGGGAAGCGGAAAAAGCTGGATATTGCCATTTTTCGCCACAACCAGGAGCATACGCAATACTTCTCGGTTAAGACCAAAATGAGGTAGATTACTTTTGTCCCTCAATAGGCGATCGTTAAATCGGTGCATTTCAAACCCACCCACGCGCACGTCATATTGTAGTACAAAAAGTATTACAAAAAGCGATAAATATTCGCCTCAATTACTGAGTATAAATAGTTGAGGATTTCTCCTGACAAACAACCTGACGAGTCCCGTGATCTTTTTAAGGATGCGTAGACGCTGCGCGGACCTGCGTCAGACATCGCTCCTTGACCCGGTGTCCCAAAGTCGGATTCTCTCGTCATCTATTCTGATTAATAATCAGCAATTGATCGTGACGGATTGACGGTAAGTACACTATGAGCGCATCGTGCCCTATATTCCCCGTGTGGCGGGTTGTCTGACGGACCACCGCTACGCGGCGCGTTACTCTACAACCCGCTGGCTGACAAAATATAGACTGCATCTAGACGAAAGCGGAGGACTTATCCATGGTCAGGGCTTGCTGTTAGTAACGTTTACTCCTTGAAGATCCCCCCAACTCCCCTTAAAAAGGGGGGCTTGTTCCCTCCTTTTTAAGGGGAGCGAGTGTGCAGGAGGAGGACATATACTTCCCCACTTCTACTTTAGTGCCACAGATAAGGATGACGCAAAAATAATGTAAATATATATGAAGTATTGGCAGTATTGCACTGCAGGGAGGGCAATCGGGTGAACGCGACGATCGCGGAATTTATCTCATGTTCAGGAAATTCTCCGAAAACTTGGCTTAATATCTAAAGCGAGGAGTAAATACCTTTATTATGTGCCGATTACTTGCCTACCTCGGTTCACCTATCTCTTTGGAGTCTCTACTATCTGAACCAGAACATTCGCTCATAGTCCAAAGCTATCAACCTCGCGAAATGCTCTCTGGAACGGTGAATGCAGACGGTTTTGGCGTTGGTTGGTATCATGCTCAGAGAGATACCGAACCATTTACCTACAAAAATACGCTGCCTATTTGGAATGATGTTAACTTACAAAGTATCAGCCGTTACGTCGAATCTAGATGTGTAGTCAGCTATATTCGCAGTGCGACACCAGGACAAGCTTTAGATTTTAGCAACTGTCAACCATTCAGGTTCAAGCGTCTGTTATTCACTCACAATGGTCTGATCGAGAAGTTTCAGGAGACACTCTACAGAGAAATCCGCAAACAATTAAGTGATGAAATTTACCAATTTATTAGCGGAACCACAGATTCCGAACACATATTTGCTTTGCTTATTACCCTCTTGCAAGCTAATCCAGATAAAACTTTAGAGCAGGCTTTACATGCAACATTGATAACGCTAATAGAATTGGCGAAGCGCTATGAAACAGATTTCTGTGCCAATGTGGTCATCAGTGATGGACATAGCCTGATTGCTTCTCGCTATAGCACAAAATCACCTGCTCCCTCTCTTTACTGGACTACTAACGATCCAACTTTTCCCCAGTCCGTAATCATTGCGTCTGAACCAATAAACGCTGGGAATTGGACTCCATGCCCGGAAAATAGCATCATCAGTGTGAAAGAAGACCGTGATATCAGAATTACGCAGATCTAGTTTAAAAAAGGCGATCGCTTGCGCCTTCCACCAGTGTCGTGCTAAAACTCTCGCTCTCTTCGAGGGTATGAATGAAACTACCTTCTGTTGTCAGGCTCATCCTGACTTTAGCCCTGTTGGCTGGCATTTAGGGCACATTGCTTATACTGAGTCTTTGTGGCTACTAGAACGCAGTGCAGGCAAATGCTGTTTGTTTCCGCAATACCGTAATCTGTTTGCTGCTGATGGTTTACCCAAAACAGAGCGCATCAAATTACCAAACTTAGAAGAAATCCGTTATTACCTGAACACTGTTAGAGAAAAAGTTCTGGATTACCTAGAAGTAGCCGATTTAGAGCAGCAAGAAAGTCTTTGGCGCTTCTTGATCCAGCACGAAAGCCAACACAGCGAGATTATTACCTTTGTGCTGGAATTGCAGCGACTATCGAATATCAACCATCAACTATCAGCTCAATCCAAAATTGTAACCGCCGACACACGCGGATACAAAGCCAAAGAACAGACAAATATCTGCGTCCATCTGCCTCACCGCCGTTCAGACTTCTCTGCATCTGCGGTTCAAAATCTTGCTGGGATGATTCATATCCCAGCAGGTGAATTTGAGATGGGTAACGACTCAATAGATGCTCTCGATAACGAGCGCCCCATGCATAGGGTATATTTAGAAGCCTATTTGATTGACCGCTACCCGGTGACTTGTGGGCAATATCGAGAATTCATCGAGGCGAAAGGCTACCAAATGCTAGAGCATTTAAATTGGCGGTTCGATGGCAATTTTGACCCAACCCAATTTGAACATTGGGCATTTTATAACGAAACGGAGCATCAAATAGAGATGCATTTACGAAGTTTACGCGAGCAAACTGTGGAATTACGCGCTCTCAATCTCACCGTTAATTTTGGCTTGAGTGAAACAATCCTCACGGAAATTTCTCGCAAGTTCGACCTCAAAACTATTCAGCAGCAACTTCAAGCAAAGGGTTTAGTAACACAAAAAGTGTGGACTGATTCAAATCGGTGGTTTGGTTTGTTACTTTGTCAGTTGCAAGCATAAAGCAGAGTAATCAGTTGGTGGGCGCTGCCCACCTTACTTTAAAACTTCCACCTCATGAGCGATATATGTAGGTTTAGGAATGCAACTCAAAGCCATAAGTAGGGCATATACCCTACTTACTTATAACTTCTACCTCATGAGCGATGGATGTAGGTTTAGGGATTTGCAACCCCTCTTTCTGCATCCCCTCTATATGAAATTCAATAGCTTCTTGAATCATCTGCTTTACCTCTTCCAAGGTCGCACCTGTAGTTACACAACCTGGTAGATCGGGAACATAAGCAGAGTAGTTGCTATCAGCCTTTTCAATCACCACTGCGTATCGCATTACTATTCTCCTTCTAATCGTGCTTGCCTCCATATACTTCTTAATATAAATAAACTCTTTAACCAATAGGATGATTACCTGGGTTGACTGCATGAATATACTCACTACCAGATGCTGGAAATCCTCTTTTATAAGCAGCTTCTTCTGGTTTACCCCAACCTAATTGCAAAATTTTTTCCAAAAAGTTAGAATTTTCCCACTTCCACAAACTTGCCCATTCTGTTCTCTTAGCAATTCTTTCCACATCAGATATGTTAATCTGTTGATATTGTTTATTGTTGTTAATACTCAAATACAAGTCCATCTCCAAAGTAACTTCATACCAGAATTCTAAGATAGAATTTTTCGCCGCCTTTAATATCTCTATATCACTAGGTAAAGCAATTAACTGAGAATTTACTTCGGGATGGTGTAAGGTTTTACCTTTAACAGTAGTTTTCTGCCAAACAATACCTGAAACTTGATGTTCCCGTTGATAATCGTGAATGACAGCTTTAAAATCTTGATAGGCGCTAAACTCTTGCAGCCCATTGGTTTTGATAAAGTAGTCGATTATCGGATTACCAGACAAAGTTACTGCTAACTTCAAGCGATTTCCCGTTAGGCAAGCTTGGCGTTCAGCAGCCAAAATTTGGATTAGCTCTTTGGTAGTGTATACTTTTGACATCACAACACACTCTTTTGTATGAGTTATTAGTCATTAAGTGATTTATTCTTTACTTTGAGCTTGCTAATTCTTTATGAGTTGTAAATTGTGATTCATGGAATTAAATTTAGATATGGTATTTGGTACTAGTGAACAAATCGGGAAGATAAATTTACCGGGTGCATCCCACTTTGGAAAAAATACCTGACACAGGTGCGGCTACCCTAACAAAGTCCGCCTGCGCGGACTTATATAGAGCCTGCGGCGGCAGGCTTTGTTTGTGTAGCCGAGGCAGCGCGAATGACGGCTCTCCCGACCTAGGCGACTGCCGTCCAGACTTCCAGTCTGAGGGCTATTCACCAAAATGGGATGCTCCCAGTTTACCTTCCCCGATCATTCATTTAGTTAACTCACTATTCAACTCATTAAAGGACCGCCGCTTCAACTGTACAGATTCAGTACGCGGTACTAAATCAAACACTTGCCGAAATTTGTCATCTATCTCCTCATACGGTACTTGACCCTTTTTATTCAGAAGTACTTCACCTGATTTATTAAACACTACGACTTGCGGAACACTTCCAGAGTAGTAATAAGCTGGATCGGTGGGACTGTCAGTTTCCTTCGGTATAAAGGTATCCACATTTACAGGGATAATCTCTATAGCCCGACCATAAAACTCTTGTACTCGTGAAACTACAATGGCATACTTCTTGCTATCGCTGCTGTCATCGACATAGAATGCCAACAAGGCTGGTTTATGATCCGCTAAAGCCTGTTTTAGCGTTGCTCTAGCAGGAACTAGTGAACCATTACCAGCATAAACTACAAAAATATTGCCATCATATCTATCATTATTGAGATCGGCATTAGCCGATCGCATATCGGTAAATAATAGGCAAGCAAGCAGCAGGGATATGGCTAAAAATCGTCGCCAGTCTAGAATGAGATTGTCTAAAAATTGCAATTTTACGCCATTCATCAAAAGGAACCTTTCGAGCTACTATTTTTTCGTCAGTTTGTGCTGAATTGGTACAAACTGGGGTGGATATATAATTACACCTGCCACCAAATAGGATAACGCCTAAGAGGGGAGTAGGGAATGGGGAGTGGGGAG
>CAXTSI010000113.1:0-19323 GCA_964246695.1 uncultured bacterium | reverse complement strand
GTCGTGCCTGTGCTGGATGGATTGGGTTTAATGGTCTTTTTTCAGTGTCGATTACTAATACTTTGCTCATAATTGAGCCTCCATTGCTGGGTAATGTTAGCCTAGATGTGTTACGGGTCGGTACTTTCTATTGCGGCACTAGCTTTACCCCTTTACACTTGGTTAACCGCTTCGTTTCAGTGTCGCGGGACTGGCTGCGCATCCCGGAGTGAGTTTTTTAACCTTGCCCGTAACGGCTGCGAGGTAATAACGAGTGCGAACCTCTTCCTCGCCATCGGGTCAGCTAGGGCTTTTTGGTCTGGGATTTAAACTCCCTCGCCTGAAGCCCACGGCTTGAAGCCGTGGGTGCTGACTCAACAATTTCTTATAACCTACTGATCGTATTATAAATATAAAATAAATGCAATTGTATTAAATTGAACAAAACTTACTCAGTTTAATAAAACTTATGAAATTTTATAATGTATATTTCACTTTTAAAACTTATGAATAGGATAGGAATGTACTTGATTAAATATACTTTTTATTTTTCAGTATAGCGGCATCGGAACTTCGCATTTGTGACCAATCTTAAATAGGCATCAATAGGCTAGCGGCATTGGATAATCTCATTCCACCGCGTCGTTGATCGCCCAGAGCGAAAATTAGCCTTTGTACTCCAAGTTCGCTCGATCCCACTGCTTGCAAGAGTAACAGTATTTCTCCCGAACCTCGAATTTAACTGGTCTACGGCTTCCATCAATGCTCGACGCTTGGGACTGGGGTCTGAGACAAACAGATGGGGCTGTCGGTTCAAATTTTCAGGGATCAAATCTAGTAGAAGAATACCTGCCTTTTGGTATTTGATGCCACGGCAGAAAATTTTACGTAATACGGACTTAGCCACTCTCACTAATTCAATCGTATCATTTGTTGGCTGGAGGAGGGGGACAGTTGCCTCATTGTAATACTGTGGTTTGACGAATTTATTGCTGTGGATAAATACAGCGATCGCCTGCGCCACACTGCCTTGCTTTCTGAGTTTTTCGGCTGCTCTACTGGTGTAAAAACTTACCGCTTCTTCCAATTCGCTCATCAAAGTAACTGGACGGCTGAAAGCACGTGAAGAGCAGATATTCTTTCGGGGTTGAATATCTTCCAAGGGCAAGCATGATAGACCGTGCAGTTCATAGTGTGTGCGCTGCAATGTAACACTGAACTGTTGCCTAACTTGGCGGTTATCAAGAGAACGAAACTGCTCAGCGGTGTTGACTCCCAGTGCCCTCAGGCGATCGCCTATCCGTCTCCCAATACCCCACACATCAGCAACTGGCGTTAATCGCAGAAGAGCAGTAACATGATCTGCATCATGAAGAACACAAACACCTTCATGCGTCTTGGCGTACTCGTTGGCTACTTTAGCCAGAGTCTTTGTTTTCCCAATCCCGACTGATACTGGTATACCTGTCCAACGTTGGACTTTGTGCTTCATTTCTTTGGCGATCGCTTGAATATCAGCGATCGCCAAGTGGTCAGGAAAAGTCAAAAAACACTCGTCTACGGAGTAAATTTCGAGATCGAAGCCGAAATTATGGAGTGTTTCCATGACACGGGCAGACATATCGCCATAAAGCTCGTAATTGCTAGAGAATACTGCCACATTCTTATTCTGACATAGATCTTTGACTTTAAAAAAGGGAGCACCCATTGCAATCTGCAACGCTCGCGCCGCTTTGGATCTTGCTATGACGCAGCCATCATTATTTGACAGCACGATAACAGGCAGCCCAATCAAAGCCGGATTGAAAACGCTTTCGCAGGAAGCATAAAAGCTATTGCAATCTATGAGCCCAAACATCAGCGATCGCGGACACTACGATGAACGCTGGTAACGACTCCCCAGATCCAAGAATCGTCAGACTCAGGACTAATTTCTATGTCGAGAAATTCAGGGTTTTCAGGAATAAGAGCACATCGACCCTTCTGGCGATATAAACGTTTTACTGTAAATTCACCTGCGATAACAGCTACTACGATATCATTGTGGCGAGGTTCGACGCTGCGATCAATAAGAAGGTAGTCGCCGTCAAAAATTCCTGCCCCGATCATTGACTGACCCGATGCGCGAGCAAAAAAGCAGGCAGTAGGGTTTCCCAAAAATTTACAATTTAAGTCAAGGCGGGCCGCTGTGTAGTCGTCAGCGGGTGACGGGAAGCCAGCGGGAATTTTTGCCTCGATAAGTGGAATGAGGGCGCGCGTAAGGGGAGGGGAGTCTAATAAGCATTCAATCAGATCGGCGCTTAGGGCGATCGGCGGGAGAATTGGATCTAACCTGCGAACATCTGAGGATAATACGTTCGACACAATATGACCTTTAATATAACCTGATTCAGACTTAGTGTTTATTTTTAGTTCAAGTATGACCGGCTTTTCAAGTAGGTTCCTTGATAGCTGATTTTTATTGCGCTCCATAATTTTTGCTCTATAGCTTAGTTAAAAGTTGCAAATTCTAATTGATTTTTTATAGTGTGGTTACGGTAACTCTGGAAACGGCTGTTATGAAGAAAGTCAGCAACACTGCAATTACTTCCATTGCAGGTCTGCTTTTTTTGCTTTCAAGCCATGACCACGCTGTTGCTCAGGCTGGCGCGCCGGTTCCTCCAATACAGTCGTCACAAAGTACCAATGTCGGTGATGCCTTTTCACTAGCTGGTGGAGCCGTTTCCACCGCTAGCACCGTGAAGAAAGAAGTCGTTGATAGGGTGGCGGATGTAATTAAGAACCCAGAAGTTAAACCTGAATTGGAAAAATCCAGTCACGCATTTAAAGCGATCGGGGTTGCATCTGACATGGTGGGGGTTACCGGAAAGGCGACTTCAGCGATGATGCGCGGTGATACCCCGGCGGTACTTGGACATGCAGGACAGTTGGCAGGAATGGCGGCAACTTGTGTCATAGGGGGTACGCTTGCCAATTGTGTTACCAACATGGCAACGACCTCCAGTCTGTCCGGGCATGCCCGTGATGCGGTTGCAGACGGTGGAAACATGACTTTTGACGCAGATGAAGACGGCTCGTGGAATACTGCTAAGAACTGGGAGCGAGGATTACGCCAAGCAACGACAGCTTGGGGATGCGCTACTGGGGTTGCAATATGGGGGAGTGTCGCCGGTTGTTCTACAGGGGCCGATTACACTAAATGGAGTATTGATGGTGCTAATTGGGCGGTAGGCAAGGGCATTGACGCCTATTTCGATCATCAGGACCAACGAATGCTTGACGAGGCTGAAAAGAATATTCCTGCTGCTCAAGAGCGCCTCCACCAGAAGCGACAGGAGATGGAGAATCAGATTGAGATGGAACAGGAAGAGGACGCAAGAGAAGCCGCAGCGTCGTTTGGGGATTCTTCTCCAAGCAACATTGACGATGGATCGTCTTTTATTAATCAAATACTGTTAGGAACAATTATAGGAATCGGTGAACAGAATATTGCAGGCAATACCGTTCCAAATGATGGGACTGCTGTGCCGACTCCTACTTCCTCGCCGTCCCAAGATTCTACAAACCCTTCTACAGCATCAAATCCGTCGAGTCCTTGTCCTGCACATTACATAAAAGCTATAGATGGGCGCTGCGTACACGACGACGCATTCGGAATTTCCAACCCATAAGGATGTTTATGAGAAAGATTTCATGTATTTTTCTATTGCTGCTAATAACTGGCTGCACCCATGTCGATAATAGTAAAGGACGCCCCACTGTTGATCTCGCCCCCGAAAGCCGAGGAATTGTCGCTGGGGTAGGAGTGGGTGGACAAGATATCGTCTCCATGTCTGATGAGATGGTACGCGACATGCTAACTACGCCAGAGCTTGTGAAGCGTACCCGTCCGCCTCGCGTCATCATTGATGGGGAGTTTTTCAAGAATGAAAGTTCCCAGGCAATTAACAAGAATGTGATCACTGATCGGCTTCGCGTGGAGCTTAATCGTGCCGCCAAAGGCAAAATGACGTTTGTCGGACGACATTATGCAGATATGGTGGACCAGGAGCGTGACCTCAAGCGGCAAGGTGTTGTTGATAGCGGCACTACAGGTCTTACCGGAGCCCAGGCAGGCGGCGATTTTCGCTTAGGTGGCCGCATAACTTCGCTGGATGAAAACGCCGCTAACAACGGGACAGTGCAGCGGTTTACCCAAATTGTTTTCGAGATGGTAGATCTCGAAACAGGAGAATTAGTCTGGACCAACGAATACACGATACATCGTGCCGGACAGGATAACGTTGTTTACCGCTGACCCTTCTGATTACAACTTATCCAAAAAACCTGATAAGGCATTGAGATGTCCAGAACTTCTACCGCTGCCACTGCAATGATGGCGTTTCTTCTCTCCGGCTGTGCCGGGTATCAACAGCATGAGAAGGAACTTTCCGTCTCATCGGTTGAGTTGAAACAGTACACTGACGGCAAACCAGAACCCTTGCAGCGCCTGTATGCACGTTTGCCAAAAGAAGGGAAACGGAACGAGGTTCTGAATAACAACCGGATCGGGGTGGCGGCGTTCGAGCTGGGTGAAGATGACCTTGCGGCAAAAGCCCTAGACGACAGTATCAGTAAGATCGAATCGATCTATGCAGACAATAGTAATGCTGAAAAGGCTAAAAGTCTTTTTTACAAAGAAAATGCCAAGGACTATAAAGGGGATGCCTATGAGCGAGCGATGACTTTTTACTACCGGGGACTCGTGTACCTCCGTGCCGGTGATTTTGAGAATGCGCGGGCCAGCTTTAAAGCGGGAATGCTTCAAGATTCGTTCGCTGAACAACAGCGTTATCGCGCTGATTTTGCCTCTCTGGCCTTCCTTGAAGGCTGGACTTCTCAATGTCTTGGAGATCATGCACAAGCGAAAGAGCGTTTCACGGAAGCAACAGAACTGAACAATGATCTTCACGCCCCTGACGGGCAGGACAATCTTCTTGTAATATACGAAACTGGGAAAGCCCCGATTAAGGTCCCTAAAGGTAAATACAACGAGGCTGTCTCTTATATCCGAATGGAAGGCCCAGCACGGACCGATCTCAAAGTTTTCATCAACGGTGACCAAAAACCGCTGACTGCTGCGGAAGACATCTATTGGCAGGCCAGCACCCGTGGTGGACGCGAGATCGATACTATACTTGCAGGTAAGGCCAATTTTAAGGATGGGGCGAAAACAACGGCTGCTGTTGGTGCGGCTACAGCGGTTGCCGCTGCCGAGGTGTCTAACCAGCAACAAATGATGGGGAACTACGATTCCGCTAACACTGCCGCTATCGCTGGGCTTATTGGCGAAGTTGTTGCTCTTGGCGCGATAGTAGCCGATTCTGCATCACGAGCTGAGGCTGATGTGCGATACTGGGATAACCTTCCGAGCTTCGTCTATCTCAGCACGTTAACATCGAAAAATCAGGCAGACAAAAGCGTACTAATAGACTCCGAACTGAAGCCAAATGAACCCAGGACATTGCTCGTAAGTTGGCGTAATGGTTGTGGCTTCGCTTGGGGGCGTAATGCATCGGCCTTAAAAATCCCTGATTCGGCACCTGGCGCGATCGCCAACCCGACTACTACGGCCAGCCCCACGCAGACCTTGATACCCCCCTCCGTTATCAACAAAACAACATTGACAGATCAAGATACGCAAAAGATTGCGTCCAATCATGCTATCAAGGAGTAGCAACCATGAGTCAACGCTTTTTTCTCGCGATGTCGGCTTTACCCGTATTGCTACTAGCAGGTTGTTCCTCGTATAAAACGACCGGGCAGTGCGATTTTTCTGCGCTGGAAGGTTACATTAAAAACCCTGGCCCGGTGCTGGTATCAGATGTACCAGGGACCGTGTCCCCTCAACCCCTTAATGCCGTCTCAGTGAGCGATCAGGACATTTTGTTCAAAATAATGCCACGTTCGGTAACGGCGCAACGCACTGAAACCGGGACGGTACAGGTAATCGCAAGTCTGGTCAACTGCACTGACTACCCTCAACAGGTGCAGGCCCGCGCACAGTTCTTTGATAAAAACAATGCTATTCTCAGGACGTATTATCAATCTCACCTTAAATAGACTGATTTCATCTATTTATTTTGAAATTTAAAAAAATAACATAATGTATATTATGGTAAATAAATGTACTTAGCTTATCGTTGGCCAGTTAATCTATTACCAATCATCTTGTAAATCTTCTTCCTCTAAATCCTCATAATTGAATTCCAATCCTTTGCACGCTAAAACGTCACCTAGAAACTCCATTTCAGCAATTTTTCCAAATAACTCGTTAGCCTCATGATTGTAAGCAAAACCTTTCTCTTTTCCTTCTTTATCGAATAGTATTCTTATCCCATATCCGAGGTACATCACTACTGAATAATTAAGATATTTACGAATTTCTTCTACGGTAAACTCTACCCCATTTGAAGGTGAAATTAGTCTTATTTCACCGGAACACTTGAATAAAAGAGCCATTACTCGTTATAGGGTTTTCATCGAAAGATTTTTAAAGAGTTTATACACTCTTTAACTTAATTTAAAATCAAAATTATCTTAGTGTAGAGTGCTATGGTCGAAACGTGTCACCAACTCTTCACGTGAAGAGGTGAGCAAAAGGCTGGCAACCTCATCATCCGGGATTTGTGTAAGCGGCTCAATGATCGCTAAGAGATCCTCGTCAAGAACACCAAATCGGCTCTTGAGAAGGCTTTGAATTAAATTTTTGGCCTTTTCGTGTTGTCCTTGTTGAATGCCTTCTTGTCGCTCAATACGCCCGATGCTGCTGATATATGGCATTTGGTTTTCCTCCTCAAATTGTCTCAGTTCGTCCCTAAATGTGAGTTCCAGCGATTGCGGCAACCGCATCATTCTGTCTAGTATCTCAAATATCTCCAGGATATCCTGTCGGCTGAATCCGCGCCTGTAAAGACCTTTGATCAGACGTAGTTTCCATTCCAGCCGCTCTCTTGCAGACTGTGTGGTAGCCTGGGTTTTACGGTGTGCCATGACCACCACCGCAAACGGGTTATCGTTTGATTCCAGCGTTTCCCATGTATAATCTAACAGTTTTATAATGGGAAATCGCAGCCGCATCTCACTGCCCCAGCGCCCGTAGCTGTATTCGGTGGGTCGCCAGTTCGGTTGCTCATCCCCCAGCACCGCCAGACTCACCACTTCTCGGCCATAGCGGTCATATATCCTATAATTATAGATGAATATCCTCTCGGCAAGGCCACTGTCAACCTGACTTTGCAATTCGATATGTAAGAGGAGCCAAGCCTCCTGCCCCTCGGTAAGCCATACTTTAAGGAGCTTATCGACAAACCGCGTCCCAATCTCAGCATCCTGGACGATCTGGTTAAACTCCTTGTCAAGGAACTCATATCCCCGTTCCCACGCGATGCTGGAGTGTGCTTCGGGGAAGAAGAAGGCGACGAATGCTTCAAAATACTGTTCAATGGCGACTTTCCACGATTCGTCATAATTCGCAGAAACGCTGGTTTCGGGTTCCGTCATGCCATTATCATCGACTACACGTCCAATATATTACTAAGACGTTTTACCACAAAGCGTCGCTATACTCAACGAATTCACGCCATTTTTGGGACTGAACAGTTATTAACGCTGATAAGGCGTGGAAGAGTGTGTAGAAGGTTGTTGGCGAGAGACCTTCAGCTTAAAAGGGCATAGAAACAGGATCAAAATTCAGGGTGGCGATCGCATTTTCTTTGTGCTGGTCTGTGACCCCCTAAGTATCGCTCCAGGGAGGTTAGGCTGAAGTGTCAGCTTATACTTTGAATATTTTATTAAAGGAATGCCAGTCTCGCTTATGGTGTTAAGCCGCTTTTGTACAGCCCAACAGGCTGAGGAGCATTCTAGAAGAATGCGATCGGCACTGGTTTTGTGGATAAGCTACAGCCCGTGTCGGCCAGAAAATAGAGAGGATTTTTGCCTTCGTTGCGGCTCACTAGGCCGGGACGTGGTTAGAATTGAATTAAGCTAACAAGTGATCAAGTCTGGCAAGGGGTCAGATTGCCGTGTCCTGGTTACTCTTCAATCGGCATATTCTAAGACACCACTTTTATCCCGCAGCATTACGCTGGCAGTTTCCTCTTTAAGAGGAATTTGAAGAGATTGTCCCTCTTCCGTGTCAAACCATATACATACACCAACCTGCCGGACTTTGGTGATTGTTTGAGGAGTACTAAAATTGGGGATGGTTGCTTTCATAGGCGTTTTGATCTTTATTGCTGACCCGTCCTGAAAGTGTATTTCAGCAACATCATTTTCATGGGTCATGCTGGCAATGCATCGGCCTTTGATAAAGTTGGTAAGTTTACGGTTCTCGCTGGGCATTTTTACTTTTTGGGCTTTTTGCTAAGGGGAACATCAGTATGAAAATATTTTTTGTAAGCGCTGATCCAATCTTTAGCAATCTCGTCTTGAGCTGTTTTTAGATCAAGCTTGTTAGCGCATACAAGTTTATGCAATTTGTTCTCTAAAGCGTCTTTAACGTGATAATTCCACTCCCCTGCCCCATGTTCAGGCCAGAGATTCCGCAGACTATTACTACCCCCTAATTCCAAAGGAACCAAGTGATCCACTTCAAATGATCGGGGCGCATGATTAGCAATCCCGTATTCCTCATAAACCTTTTGCTTAAGCGCAAAAGGAACATTCCTTATTTTTTGTGTGTAGCCAGAGACGCAAATATCTTTGGCCGATACTTCTAGGCTATCCCCTGGTGTTATTTTATTGTCTGGCAACTGACCTGAATCAGCTGTTGCTTGGTGAAGCCCTATTGTGAAGAGAGAGACGATAAAAGCCGAGGCCAGAAACAATCGTCTAGTTCTTTCAATCACAGAAAGCCTTTCATAGTAACCTGCACAATCCACTTATAGATCGCAAGCACATCCCTGTAAAGGTTCTTCTAGAGTGAAAATTGGGTCTTGGCTGGTCTGGAAAGTTTTGAACACTTCCCGGAAAGACTGACTAAAGGAAACCCAGTAGGCTCAGATCATCTTCAATTTTTAAAGGTACTACCCTCTCATTAGAATCCCAAAAGGTCTTTTAAGAAAAAAGAGCGAGGCTAATCTAATTAGTTTAAATAGTTGCGCGATCGCCAACAACACCATCATCACAAACATAGACATCCGCAGCAGACAACCCATGACTGGGCGGAGTGGGCTTTTCCAGAACAATCCAAAATGGACAATTGAATGCCCTAGTCTTGAAAGTGGTACAATGTCAACCCAAGGTACCTCGTGCTTGAAGTTGAAATAATGCAGATGATGGCACTCTTCACTTCTGCGCCAGGGAAGTAAAGCACAACGATGCCCTGTAAGCCGATGACAAAATTGGGATTTTCTTCTCCATTTTGGCGATCGCATGTAGCTATAGTATTCTCTCGTTCGCTTCATTGAAACTACTGATTTTTGGTTTTAGGATTCTTAACTTAAGAAGTGTTTTTGATAAAGCATGTGATTTATAGTAAATGATTCAGCGATTTAGTGAAGTGCAAGTGTGGCAGGCGATCATACACACATAATTACAGTTAAAGCAAAGAGTGCCATGTTTTCAGAAAACTGCTTTAGATTTCCTGCCAGATGGCGGTTAATGATAGCTATCGCCTGCTGGGTCATCAACTTGATTTCTTATTACAAGACAAACATCATTAATCTTTGTTAGTTGTTGCTAAATAGTCACATTTTTTTGATAAAAATCATTCATTATTCTAAATGTTTAACATATTTATATTTTTTAATGTATCCATACAAGGAAGAGATTTCATATTCTTGATCTGTTGGTCAGCTTGGAATAAAAATGATTAAAAGATGTATTCCCTTTACCGCACTTATTTTACTTACAGGTTGTGCATCTATTACTGAGGGCAGTACACAAATCGTTTCTGTTGAAACGACACCTAAGCAAGGTGCACAATGTAAATTAGAAAATCCAAAAGGAACATGGGTTGTTGATTCAACTCCCGGTAATGCAACTGTAAAAAAGGCCAGGGGACCTTTAAGTGTTAATTGTGAATTGAAGGGGTACGGAAACGGAAGCCAAAAGGTCGAATCATATACTAAAGCTATGGCTTTTGGAAACATACTTCTTGGAGGAGGTATTGGGGCAGGCGCTGATATGGCAACAGGTGCAGCATATGAATATCCTGCTAAAATTGAGGTTCAATTAGACAAAGTTCAATCCGACGAAACTGAGCCACCGAAAAAACATAAATCACGAAAAATTCATCAATTTGAGGATTGAAGTAGATATCGCTGCTTCAAATATTATACTGCAAGTGTAGTTTTTAGACGGTATTTCTAAATTGATTACCAACCGTTCAGGTAACTAGACTTCGGTCAATATCCCTAAGACTTGAGCAGCCACTCAAAGCCATTGCAATATCTAATTCGTCCCTTAAAAGCTGTATAACATGGGCTACCCCTGCTTCTCCTCCTACCGCCAAACCCCATAGCGCAGGACGCCCCAATAGCACTGCTTTAGCTCCTAAAGCGATCGCTCTAAGAATATCAACACCACGGCGGACACCTCCATCTAAAATGACTTCAGCGCGACCATCAACCGCTTCCACTACACTGGGTAATGCATCTAAAGATGCGATCGCCCCATCCAATTGACGCCCACCATGATTAGAAACAATGATTGCCTTAGCGCCGCAAGCAACCGCACGAGATGCATCATCTTCCCGCAAAATTCCTTTAATAGCTAGAGGCAACGGGGATAGAGATTGCAACCATTCTATGTCGTTCCAGGTTAAACCCTGATCAAGCTGTTGCGCAAAATAGGTAAACAGTCCCGACTCGCTTTCATGTTTAGGAATACAAATTCCAAGGCTATTCAAAATATTCACTGGCTCTAACCCCGGCGGCAAAGAAAATTGGTTGCGCTTGTCCCTTTCTCTTCTCCCTAACACTGGAGCATCCACCGTTAAGCATAATGCTTTAAAGCCTGCATTAAAAGCTCTTTCAACTAAGGAACGGGTTAGCCCGCGATCTTTGTGAACATACACCTGAAACCATAAACAAGTTCCCTGATTGCATTGATGGGCCCGTAATGACACTTCTTCCATGCTTTTGGTTGATAAAGTGCTTAGAATCATGCCTATTCCTGCCATTACAGATGCTGAAACTGTGGCAATTTCTCCTTCATGGTGAGCAAGACACTGAAATGCCATAGGCGCGATCAATATAGGAGATTGTAATTCTTGTCCCAAAACATTACTTGCCAGTGTGCGTTTGCTGACATCAACAAGCATTCGAGGACGAAGCTTTACGTTATCGAATGCAGATCTATTATCTCTAAGTGTTGCTTCATCCCAAGCGCCACCTGCAAAATAATCCCAATATACTTGAGAGAGACAATTCTTTGCTAGCGCTTCATATTGAAATAAATTTTGGAGTTTGTCAGGACTTACGCAACTGGCACAAATGTCTCGTTGCGGCTGCGCCGCAACATCGATAACAGAAAACCGTGAAACCCTTTCCTGATCTAACTTGGAATCACGCTCTTCGTGAATTAAATGATATTTTTGTAATTTTTTATACTTAAAACTCAGGCGATCAGCAAAATTGATCTCGAAGGTGTGGCTTTGCCACACCTTCGAGATTAACCAAGTTGTCAATATTTAAAACGCTAATTTTAACTCCAAATATCATAAGTAATAATAATACTATTATACTACCTTAAGTGGGATAATAAATATCTAACAAGTGTTGCTTGATAATTTTATATGAGATTTACAAAGCTAGATTATTGTCAGTATCTACTTAGTAGCCAGATTAATTATACGATTACTAATTTAGCAGAACACTTGGAAAATATTAGCCATGATAAAATTAATTATTATTTAAAAACAGAAAAGCTAACTCCTCGTCTACTGTGGGATAATGTGAAAAATTTGATTGTCCCGGATGAGGATGCTTATATTATATTTGATGATACAGTTTTAGATAAAAGATTTTCAGAAGAAATAGAAATAGTACGAAGACAGTATAGCGGAAATGAACATGGCATCGTCAGAGGAATTGGAATAGTTAGTTGCATATATGTAAATCCTAAAACTCTCGATTTTTGGGTAATAGATTATCGCATTTTCAACCCTGACAATGATGGTTTAACTAAGATTGACCACGTGAAAAATATGCTGATAGGTCTTGTATATCAAAAGCTTCTGCCTTTTGATACAGTTTTAATGGACACGTGGTATGCAGTCAATAATTTAATGCTTTATATCGATAGCCTAGATAAAATTTATTATTGTCCTTTAAAAACTAATCGTTTAGTTGATGATACTTTCGGAAAAGAAAAATATAAAAATATTGAATCATTAGAATGGAGTAGTGAAGAATTAGAGTCTGGTAAAATAATAAAAATTAAAGCGTTCCCTGCTGATAAAAAAGTGAAACTATTCCGGGTTACTATCTCTACCGATAGAACGGATTATGTCGCCACCAATGATTTATCTCTTTGTTCTACGGAGGTTACACAAAAGGTGTGTAAAATTCGCTGGAAGATTGAGGAGTTTCACAGAGAAATCAAGCAATTAACTGGTATCGAATCTTGTCAATGTCGTAAAGCTCGTATAGGCGAGAAATCATATTGCTTGTGCTATGTTGGTTTGGCTGAGATTGAAAAATTTAGCTTATCAAACTTGTCTTACTATTTATAAAATTAAGCACAACTTACTTTCCAATTATCGCGCTTCAGCAATTAAAACGCCCAGACGTTCATATGTGCTTGGTCTAATTTCCATTATCGTATGGCGGGGCTTCGTCCCTCCCGCGTTTTGTGCCAGTTGCGTAAGTCCTGTTTGTAAATAGATTCCACAATATTCGACAAATCCGTTCTTTAAGGAATTGATACGACCAATTATAAATAGCGAATAATTTTGAAAAATAAAATAAAAAATTGAAATTGATCTTCTACAATTAAATGATTATCTGTTGCTTCTACGCACATTAAAATATAAAAACCCCTGCAGGCGCATAGTTGTCTTGAGAGCCAAAATAGCATGAAGATTGACTTTATATCTTGACTTCATGGTATCTCAGCCCAGAAACATAAATGCTTATACTGAAGCAGTAACGGCCTTATAACACGAGAAAATTAAGAAAAAACAGCGATGTCATTACCCTGCCTCTAAAAATATAATGAGCCTTACGCATAAGGCTCATTATCGCTCTTCAAATGGGAGGGTATCTTGATTAAACGGCAGTGACCAGAACAGCCGTATCGGCAGGGGTCAAATCAGTCAAAACTTTACCTGTCCGTGCATCGCCGACGATAATATCATCAACTTTTCCATTACCAAAATAATCATGAAACAAAATGGTGTCCTGCAGACTGTTGCCGTAGAAAACAGACAGATCATTGCCATTTTTTTGAATTTGAGGTGGATTTTGAGAGGAAGTAAGAATGACCGCTACATTTTCCTCACCGTGTGCATTTACCGTATCGTGACCATCGCCGTCAGTGAATAAATAACAGTTATTCCTCTCGCCGCCGACTAGAACATCATCGCCCTTATCGCCCTGCAGAATGCTTGTTTCACAACCGCCGCCATATAGTGTATCGTTACCGCCTAGTCCATTCAAATAGACGGCGGTATTATCCCCTTTACCGTAAGTGCTTGCTACATCAGCTTGGTCTGTTCCATAATACCAAGCGGCAAGATAAAGATTGGAGGGATCAACCGTGTTATTGGAACTGTTTAACCATTGCGGTTGATAAGATTGCAGGTAATTCAAATTATTGTTGTAGCTGTAGGAGTTTGGATTCTCTGGCGTCGTCACGCTGTTATAACCGTACGAATAAACTGAGTTAACTAGGTCTCCCGCTGCACCAGCCGCTCCCCCTGCCGCTGAAAGTACATTCTCACGACGAATTTGGTCAAGTTTGGCCTGCTCTTCAGCAGTCGGTACATAAGCCTTATTACCTAACGCCTGTCCGGTACCCGAAAAAAGAACTTTGCCTGTTCCTTTCTGGTAAATGCTGATATTCTCAATCATTCCTGATGAATAAAAGTCTCTGATAATTAAATGATCTTGTCGCAAACCGTTTTGGCCTAGTTTTCCATACATAATATCGAGATCGTTATGATCTCTTACTAAACCGAACTTGTCTTCAGTCACCAGTAGTAAATTATCCTTTCCGCCAGCATCTCTGATAATGTTATTTCCATTGTCCGGCAAGGCAACATAAAAGTCGTTACCGGATGTTTGCGCCGGAGGTTTCATTTGATGATATCCGATCAACTCTGCTTCAGGAAGCTTGCTTTGATCTTGATTGGAAGCGATAGGGGTATAGGAAGACATAATTTAACCTATTTCTGTGAGGTTGTTTTTATAAAAACTCAAAAGAATTTTTTTAACGAACGTATGATTTTCTAAACTGTCAATTCTATTGAGTACAACCATTACAATTTATTGTACGAACAGTTTTCAGAACTGATGTAACAATTTTGCAATATAAGGTTGTACTGACTGATGGTGCTTATACCGATCAATTGCAAATCAGGTTTAATCACAAGATGTCAGCAAAAAGCGGATCGATGTCGTCAGACGGTCAGATAAACCAGGGTTTGAGGTCATTGCAAAACGATGGGGAGTTGAACGGTGGTTCGGTTGTGTCAATTGGCTCTGCCGGTTAGCCAAAGATTATGAACGGAATCCCTTTGATCAGTGACGCCAGACTGTTTATCGCTAATGCATACATGTTGACCGGCCAACCCAAAACCACATAGAGTTTTTGGGCAGGATTTGATGGATATGGTACGCAAACTGTTTAGCTTGTTCAAATGCTGGAGTCAATTGGTGATCCAATAAATAAAATACTAGCCGTGTCCCAACCCTTTGGGCTGAGATACCACCGCGTCCAGGTATCGGTTGTCCAATAAATTAGACGGCTGAGAATTTTATTTCCTGGAGATGCCTAACCATCTTTATTTTTGGCAAATGGATTGCAACCGCCAAAGCGGTTAAGACGTTGATGCTATTGTCCGCTACCAAAGTTCATCTTGTTTTCCACGAGATACCCCGGCTTCAACGAAGTAAGCCGGGGAGGGATAGTGGGTCTTTCTTTAGGGGTTCGATGCCCTTAAAGAAAGACAACTTCCGGTCTGACACCACAATTAAACCTGTGCTTCGCTGTATCAGTCGGACTTTTTTAACAGTAAACTGACCCAAACGATTCCAATTGTGGTCAGAAACAGATACCTCTTTTTTAGTGTCACCACTCACCCAGCCACGATAAGTTCTCGACGCTTTGGTTGCTTCTACATAATCACCTTTTCTGAATCCGTGACGTGTTGTAGTTCCACCATATTTACGTCTAATGCCACCCTTCGAGGGAACCATTAAGTGAAGTTGGCGACGCGCAATAGGTGGGCGCGACACAATGACAAACTGTGCAGAAGTTACATTAACATCACCTATCCAGCCCATACTGTTCAGGCTTGTGATACCATACTGCAACCAGTGAGTACAAGCTAGGGCAATGCCGTCTACCGCATGAGTTGCAGGAATTTGACGAGATTTGTCTTCTTTGTCTTTGGGTAATCCCAAGTGTTTACGCAACCTTGATGTTTCCCATCCCTCCTGTGTTGACACAGTAAAGCCTAGATTAATCCCAACTTTTTTCAACTCTTCAAGTTGCCATTTTTGCCCAACCATTACTGGACTAAATCCTTTGTCACCCTTGGCTTTAACACTTTCTACAACAACAGCGAGTACAGGATAAAGTTTGAGTAATTGACTAACAACTTGCATTTCTAATTGCTTGTTAGCGCGAATGCTTGGTGGTACTTTTTTAGCACGACGGTTGTCAAATCGCTCCTGACGATGAGCGCGTTGGGAGTAAGGAATTTTACGATTAATTCGTCTTCCTCTTCTATTACGTCGCATCATCCGCCGCTGAGTCATTCTGTCCTTAACAGTTTTGAATGGTAATTCAATATGCAACATTAGCAAAGTGAACTTTAATGACTGGACGGCAACACCTGAATACATCTTGCCAGGGTCAAGTCCAATTACAATTTCTTGCTTGTTATAGTTGCTTGGTTGCGCCACTAATTGAACGTGAAAAACACCTAATTTCGACCACTTCTTAATAGCTTTGCCCTCTTTAAGCCAGCGTCGAGCGCGGCTTGGGGTTGTGGGCATTAACGGTTTACCTTCAGGATCTAAAACTGGAACTCGCATAAATAAGATAATCCTCTTTTTACAGAGTAGTAGTCCCTTCGCCCACCGCACCTAAGATAGTCTTGGCTTGACCCAACGCTTCTAACAAGGAAGCTTAGAAATAATCCGAACTAGGGAAGTATCCGGAAGTCTGTACCAAGGTGCGGCTCAGTGGGCTAGTCAAACACGTAAGACTTGCCTCTTACAAGCCCCGTCCTCCATAGGGCGGGGTTATTGACCTTATGATTATCAAGGATTTAATGGTAATGTAAATGGTCTGACATTTGTTAAAGGTGAATTATTGGGGACAGTTGGCATGATAAAATTTTGATTAAATGGTGAGGAATGCAGATTGGGCAATGTCGGCTGGGGTATCAAAGGCATGAACTGATTATTATTGAAAGAAGAAACTGAAGGCTTGTTCGGTACTAATGGGGCTATGTTAGAGGTAGGGAACCCATTATTTTTATCTTGGGTTACAAATCGAACAACTTTCTGTGGTGATGAATATGATCCCTTATTTTGATCGTTTTGTAAAAGTTCCTGAACGTTCAGAGTATTATTAGGAAAAGTTAATTGGCTTATTGGCTGAACCGGAACGACACGTCCCGTCAGGTCAAGAGTCAACGAGCCATTAGAGTTTTTCTCAATATCCTTCCTCAATGTTGCCATATTCGGTAAATCATCAATTCGATCTTTACGGTTGCGCTCCCATAACATCCTATCTTGCTCATCTTGATACAAACGATGTCTTGAGTAATCATCTTGAAGGCTCAACTGATTATAAAACAAAACTTGTTTTTCTTGATACAAACGTTGTCTTGAATCATTATTGAGTGTAGCAACTTGCTTTGTTTCACAGTCGTGCTCGTTACCGTAACTTAAATCTTGCAACATATTATTATATGACGGTAGTTTACCTAAATCAATTTTACTATTTTTTTTATAATGATATTTTGAAAGTGGGCCGTTTACATTTTTACAATTTTCATTACTCAAAGAAGAATCTAGAAAGGATTGAGTTCCTGGCTCCGCACAGCTAGATAGCATTAACGCAATATCAAGGACATTGGGATTCTCTGACGGGCGCACTATCGGAATGATACCATCTGTTTCGCAGATTTCAAGACAGCCGTCATTACTTGATGATCTTTTAGCTAATCCATAAGAAGAAACGGGTAAGAAACAAGGTTCTTGAGTTTCTGATAAATTCAAAAAAAGGTACGTTCCATGAGGGTAGATATCTGGCTCCTCAAGAACATAACTATACCCCGGCGGGGTGGTTTCTAAACGTTGTTGAAGTTCTTCTATTGAGGAAACTTCTACTACTGTCCAACAACGATCTGGCCAAAAAAGGTCATTAAGTGACATAAAAATATAAAGCGAATAGCGCAAAAGTACGCAGTAGATTGCGCAAATTTCACCGATCTTTCCACCTTAAAACTATCCATAAAGTGCTATTGCACAATGTTTCAAATATTCTAATCGCAAGCCAATAAATCCATTGCCCCCCCACGACAGCTGCCTGCCAGCATTATAACCGACTCCGCTTACTAAAAAATTAAATAGCTTACAATTCATTTGCGTAACGATTCATATTGAATTATGATTCAATATGATTAAAACATTTTCGTTAAAATTTAGTATTAATCGTAAGATATGCCGATAGCTAAAACCACTAATCACATAGCATATACTGACGTTACGAAAGAGCATATTGAATATATCTGCCCTGTTTGCGGCTTTAGCGCAGCAGCTGTATCTAACGCTAGAATGATATGTATTACTAAAAATTGTAATGTTAATCTTGTTCCTATCGAAAACGCTCCTCGTTCCTATAATTTAAATGATTCCAAGAAAACTGTATTAAATTAAGTTCATGACTTTTCGGGAAACTATCACAGTCTTTATTTGAGCGAATATCCCTCTTACGACAAACCCAAAAGGGTTAACAAATAAAAAAAACACAGCAAATTTCAGGAATTTTATTAACTGCTTTATCGCCATCAAAACCATTATCACAAACATAGAGATTCGCAGAAGACAACCCATGACTGGGCGGAGTGGACTATTCCAAAAGACACCAAGATGCGCTATTGAATGCCCCAGCCTGGAAAGCGGCACGATATCAACCCACGGCATCTCATGCTTGAAATTAAAATAATGCAGGTGGTGACATTCTTCGCTTTTGCGCCAGGGAAGTAAAACGCAGCGATGACCGGTCAGACGATGGCAAAATTGGGATTTTCTTCTCCATTTGGGCGATCGCATATATTGGTAGTAAGCTTTGGTTCGCTTCATGACAACCGCTCTATTTTTTTCACTTTGATATAAGTTTGTTTTGCAGGAAGATGTGATCTAACGCAAATTAATTGGTAATTTATCAAGAATTAGTGGAAATTGGGGTGCGATCGCTCAATGCTCGGAGAGTAAGTTTTCTTCGACAGTGCTTAAAAAAAGCGTGAGCCATATTCGAGCGGTTAGAGCCGGAAATTCTCACTAAAGCAAGTATCGACGGTTGAGATCACCTCTTCAAATATTTTCTTTTTCTTTTGTACAGGAAGGGATTTAGTAGTTTCCTGCTCCTTGTATAGCTCTGCCAGCATCAATACTTGTTGTTCCCCCTTCTCGATCAGTATGATTTTTCCTAGCGCTCCAAGGGTTTTGTGCTCAAACATATAACAATGTCCCCTGTGGTCATATCCGCTTGACGCGGTGACATCAGGGGGCAGGTCCTCCGGGCGTAACTGTCTTAACTCCGATCCTATCTGCTTTCCTTCTGCAAGGCGCTGCCATTCTGCTTTCAGATGTTTTTGCTGTCCCAGTTCCGCAAGCCCTTTTTTCACCCTCTCCAGATTCTGCGGATGCTCTGCGCGGGATTCAGTCCGCTGTTTCCCTTGCTTGTCCTCCTGGGTTGGGGTCTGAGTAGCAACGGAACAGAAAATGCGGTTAGTGCATTTTCGTAAAATATACTTTTAAATATTTATATTTTGTGCGCCGGGACTGTTTACTAAACCCCTGAAAAAACGCTGATTTTAGGGGTTTAGTAAACAGTTCGGATACTGTCACTATACCCAAAAGTTTTCAGGGGCTGGAAGCATAACCAAGTATTTTAGTG
>CAXTSI010000112.1:0-19518 GCA_964246695.1 uncultured bacterium | reverse complement strand
AGTGGCCCAGATGATGGAGAAATTCGCTACGAATTAATGCAAAGTTGTACTTAGCCCCTGCCATAATTACCGCATTTGAGGACGCAACAAAGGTTAGGTTGGGGACAATCACCTCATCTCCATGACCAATATTTAGAGCCTTTAAGATGCAGTATAAGGCAGCAGTACCGTTGCAAACAGCAATTGCATGTTTTGCTCCCGTTAAAGCCCTGATGCCAGCTTCAAACTCTTCTGTCACTTTATTCTCGGTTAAGTAGGTTGATTCCATCACCCGTTTAACTTCAAGCCATTCACTATCGTCAATCCAAGGTTGAATTTGAGGTATCATATCAATTGTTTTAGAGGATGTTTGAAAAGTTGGTCAGGTTGTAAAAAGCTTTTTCAGTATAAACAGTATAAGCTGTGAATAGATAGTCAGTAAACCAAAAAGTTTTTCAGAGAAGAGCGAAGTCTCAAGTACTGGCGTTTTTTAATACTTTAAACTACTGTCTGTGTCAGGATAATATTGCCAAAACTGGTGTTACCAGACCCAAAATTTGTCAGGGTCTGGAAGCATAAGCTCCTTGATTTATGTCACTTAAAGGATAAGATGGCAGTTTTTAAAGGATAAAGTGGCCGCCCTTAAAACCCTGGAATGCTTATTTTTGCCTTGCTGTACAATGGATGCGCGAGCATTCAAAACTCTCAAATACTTTTCAAAGTTAAGTTCTGTTCTGCGATCGCTTTATGGTTTAAAAACGGCCACTTTATCCTTTAAGTGACAAAATATGCGAGAATGGATTTACCTAGATCATTTTTTCATTAATTTCAGTTAACCATAGAATAAATGTCTCATTCTCCTTGGTGGAAGTCTGCTGTTATTTATCAGACTTATCTACGCAGCTTTCAGGACTCAAATGGGGATGGCATCGGTGATATCCCTGGCATTATCCAACAACTAGATTATTTAGAATGGCTTGGGATAGATGCCATCTGGGTGACACCATTCTATCCGTCTCCAATGGCCGATTTTGGTTATGATGTTAGCGACCATACAAATATTGACCCGATCTTTGGAACTCTTTCAGATATAGATAGCTTGATACAATATTTGCATGGACGCAATCTCAAGATCTTGATTGACTTTGTTGCCGCGCATACTTCCGATCGGCATCAGTGGTTTATTGAATCCCGCAGTTCGCGTATTCATCCCAAGCGAGACTGGTACATATGGAAAGATCCAAGTGCAAATGGTGGACCTCCCAATAATTGGATCGGACGTTTTGATGGGCTTTCTGCCTGGGAATGGGATCGCAAAACAGAGCAATACTATCTACACTCGTTTCTCAAGGAGCAGCCAGATATCAATTGGCGTAGCCCCGATGCCAGACAGGCAATGTTGGATGTACTACATTTTTGGTTACAGCGAGGTGTGGATGGAATTCGAGTTGATGCCGCCTATCGTGCCTTCAAAGATTCGCAGTTTCGAGATAATCCAGTGAATCCCGACTGGCATCCCGGCATGGAACCATCGGATCGCCTGTTTGAAGTCTTTAGTAAGAATATACCGGAAATTCATGATTTCAATCGCATGCTGCGGACGCTTGTAGATCAGTATGGCGATCGTCTTTTGATTGGTGAACTATATAAATCACTAGAAGAAATTATTAAGCACTATGGATCAAATGACGAACTTCATTTACCACTCAATTCGGAATTGATGTCATGTCAATGGAGCGCAGAGTCCGTCCGAGAAGTTGTTGATCGTTACGAGAGACTGCTACCTGAAGGTGCATGGCCCAATTGGACATTGGGTAATCATGACAAGCATCGCGTTGCTAGCAGAATTGGGATTTCTCAAGCCAAAATCGGGATGATGCTATTGCTCACCCTTCGTGGTACACCAACGATCTACTGCGGAGATGAACTGGGAATGGAGGATAGCTGGATTCCCTCCGAGCATATCCAGGATCCTTGGGAAAAAAAATCTCCCGGTATTGGAGTTGGACGCGATCCTGAGCGCACACCGATGCTCTGGGATGGCTCTGCTAATGCGGGTTTCTGTTCGGAATCAGTCCAGCCCTGGTTACCCATCACTCATGACTACAGCAGTATCAATGTCAAGGCACAGAAGCATAACTCTCGGTCATTTCTTTCACTGACCCGAGCCCTGTTGCGCTTGCGTCGGCAACAATCGGCATTACAGCTTGGTAGCTACATTTCTTTATACTCACCGCCACAGATTTTCTGCTACCGACGCTTTAACGAAACATCGGATCTTGTTGTGGTCTTGAACTTCAGTTCTGAATACCGGGAATGGATATTACCGGTGGAGTTTCGTAACCACTCAACAGTTCTCCTCTCTACATTCATGGATCGCCAGGGAGGACAATTAGGACAATCCGTTGAGCTACGAGGACATGAAGGTCTGATTATCCAGCGTAGTCATCTATCGTAATCACCTCATACCAAGTAGAGAAAATAATGTATAATCACGAGAGCTTTGCAAGCCCCATCCTGTCAAACTATTACCACTCCTTGTTGTTGTTATGAGTAATGAGCGCACCATAGTTTTCTCCACAAAGCATCAAGTGACCATGAAAGATCAGGTCACGCCAGATATTGGCAAAGATTCGGTTTTCATGGATTTATTTCAGCAGGTAAGTCCCTATACAATGACCAGCATAGAGGCACTCTTTGCACTTTATACATCGGTGAACTATGTCCTCGATCGCGAGATACCTGGTGACATTGTGGAATGCGGAGTTTGGAGAGGAGGAAGCGCTTTACTTGCAGCCTTGATTATGAAGGCGCGAAACGTCAGAGATCGCAAGCTATATCTGTATGACACATTTCAGGGTATGCCAACCCCCACTGAATTTGATGTGGACAAATATGGACGTACCGGCTTTGACATGATGGAGCAATATGGGGACGACATTGGTTGGTGTTACGCTTTATTGGAAGAAGTTCAAGCAGCTTTCTCCGTCCATAATTTTGATTTTGAGATTCATTTTGTTCAAGGAGATGTCATTGAGACATTGGAAAGGATTAAGCCAGAAGCCATCTCTGTTCTGCGTCTAGATACTGATTGGTATGAATCCACAGCCGTTGAGTTTCAGCATCTCTACCCTCGACTCTCGACAAGAGGCGTTCTGATCGTTGATGACTATGGCTGTTGGGCTGGATCGCGCAAAGCCACTGATGACTACTTCCGTGAAGTGCCAGGACCAATATTGATACGCATTGATAAGGAGGTGCGCCTTGGAATCAAGATCTAAATCAGGGGAAGATATAGCATTTATGGAAAATAGCTGGCAAAAAGATTATCCAACGAATTACGAATAATTACTAATTCGTAATTCGTAATTCGTAATTAAAGGTACTTGCACCTTGTTTATTAATGGAAAAAAACGAATTTTTTCCTTGTTTCAAGCGAACGGCGATCTGGAGGCTCCCTAAATAAATACTAATTACGAATTATAAATTACGAATTATTTTGACTATCAAGAAGTGCGATCCTTAACAAAGGGTGACCGTTTAGAGGGGGGTAGAGCAGGGCAGAATAAAAATGGAAGGTCAACGATCGCGTTGGTCAATACTCCTCACTCCACGTAGAGGTTTCACCGACGTTCTTAGGCAATGGTTATCGTCAAGGGCGCTCCCCCCCTGAACGGTTACGTTATTAAAGCCTGATGGTTATGTTGTAGTTTTGCTGAATACATTGCTTATGTTGATCGATATAGTTTTAGATTTGAATGGTACACCATATGTTTAACCAAGATAGTCAAAACGAACTACCTACAGTAAAAACCTTAATTAAAGATGTTTTAATCTGCGAGCAAGTCATTGCTTTCCCTCTCGAAAGGGGAAAGGAAAAAAGGTTTGCCGGGGGGTTAGTTGATAGCGAGCGTTTCCAGCTGATTGAGGAAGCGATCGATATAAATTATTGGAATGAACCCTATCAAGAAATGCCCGCGATTGAAAATGAGGAAGACTTTGTCACACAAATTCCCAGTATTGAGAAACTTGTTTTTTTCGGCGGAAGGCTAAATAATCACTTTGGCCATTTTTTACTCGAATCTCTCGGTCGTCTATGGGCTTATGAAACCTTTAGACAGTTCGATCCATATATATTTTTTTATACTCATTGGGGTATGCCCAATTATTTAGAAAAAAGTAATTTTATTCATCAGGTCTTATCTGGTTTCAAGATACCTCACGAGAAATTAATTTTTGCTAATCATCCCATTCGATTGAGAAAAGTTATTATTCCTTGTAATAAATATGGATATAGTTATGTAAGCGTTCCCGAACCTGTTTTCTTGAATTTTATCAGAAAATTCCAATTTAAACAGATTACACCCACAGGTTTTGAAAACGTAGATAAAATTTATGTATCTCGGTCTAAAGCAAATCGAGGGAGAATAATTGGAGAATCACTTTTTGAAGAATATCTTATCTCTGAAGGTTATAAGATATTTTACCCTGAAGAATTTGATCTTTCTCAGCAATTAACGGTATATAAGAATGCGAGAAAGATCGTTTTCTGTGCGGGTAGTGCTGCTCATGCTTGTATTCTTTTGCCAGATTTACAAGCTGATGTAGCAGTAATTTTAAGATGGGCTGGAAGTAACCCTCACTGGGATCGAGTTCGTCTTACGATCGCCGATCAATTTCGGGGATATGGCAAGGAGGTATTATCAGTGGATACAGTGAAGGGACAGTATCGCTTTGGACTCGATCCCTGGTCTGGTTTATCAAATGTTGATTGGTATCACGCCAGTATTCTGCTACAAAAACATGGGTTTGTCACTAAGCCTTTCGATAAATTTAAGGAAATTAATGAACGTGAATTAGCAAAAAGTTATCTTGATTCTTATCTCAAAGAAATAGCGAGTTGTTCCCAGTTTATTGACTTTATGCTCGATCTTCAAGATTTAACAGAGAGATCCTAAGTTTCAGATTTCCACTCTCTGTAGATATAGTGTTTCATTTCAATTTGCGAAAAAACGATGGCAAGTCACCCCTACGGCTTTCTCCGCCATATGGAACAGGTTTTTCTCTTCGTTTCTCCCAATAATGCCCCTAAATAATGTCTAAACTCCCTTTTTTGAGCTTTATGACAAATACATCATCAAACCGTTGAAACCATTTTTTAAAGCATAGAGCCATGGGTGCTGGCGTTGTCTTTTTCATGGGGGTTTATTGTGACGTAAAAGCTATGCTAAGAAAGTATTATACCCTTTTTTCCTCTTCTGTTTTGTCTAAGTTCCACTAACCCAATCAGAAAAATCACTAGTATTTTTAACCAAATTGGGGGACTTCGCTTGGCTATTGAAGTTTGTTTTTCTAAATCTAAGGCTTCCGAATCCACTGTAATTTCACACATATAGAATTACGGCTAGACCTTCTCGCCAGCCTGAATTTGGCTCAAAATTTCCGAAAGCGGCCAATATCCCCAGGATTCTACGATCTTCTGGTTTTCAATCTTGAATATCTCTAATGCCTCAAATTCTACTTTCACTCCACTAGGAGCTATACCAACAAACTCACCCAAGTGTCTAGCTGTAAAGTGACCTCGAAATACGACTTTGTCATTTTCCTCAATGAGATCGTTAATCACCACTTTGATATCTGGAAAGGCTTTGTGAGTCGCCTTCAATATCTCAATCGCATCCTCGACGCTTTGCACTTGAGGTAGCCCATGGTCTATATAATTGGGCGCCATATATTTGTACGCAGTTTCGTAATCTTGATTATTATAGATTTCAAAAAACTGTCTAACTACTTCCTTATTAGTCAGGCTATTCATCTAAACCTCACGATACGAATGGATGCCCGTGTGGCTTTAGCCCACGGACAATTCCAGCGAAATTTATTGTCATAATTGTCATAAATAGGCAGCTTAAGATTGAACATTGAAGCCTTCAAAAGTCGTCAAGAAGCCTTTCCCATCTGGTGCGGCGCACATCACACCTACGCTCACAGTCTCAACTGATGTCAGATAAGCCATTCTGAGCAGAGTGTACTTCTTTTCCTCTAAAGAGTAGTGTACCTCTATAGCTGATCCTCGACGAATTATCCGCATCCAAATCGAAGCGGGGTTTTGTGGTATAGGGACAACAGACCAGTCAGAGTATTCACGAGTAACTACAGCGCTGACGTGTTGCACCCCCTCAACAAATTCAATGCCACACTTCAGCCAATTCAAGTCATCCAAACGTACCATCAATCCTGCTTGATCGTATAGCTCCTTGTATTGACCGCTAACTTTTACCTCAGCAATAAAATCTCCTTTGACTTGTTCGTAGTAAAGGTGTCCATTATCCCTGATAAAGCCATAGTGAGTCTTACGCCAAAAATCCGTGTTTTGATCCGACATCACCTTGATAATACCATTTTCAATGGTCCAAACAGAGGGTTCATTATACCATTTCATAATTTTTTCATCAAATAAAAAAAAGAAGCGATAATTTATGTATTTACGACTTACGCAATATACAAATTAAGCGTCATGTGTATGACGGAATTCCGTCGTTTCTGACTATAGAGCGATCGCGTTGGTGCAGCAGCCCATTTGGGGCATCGCCCTCAAAGAGAATTGACCACATTGTAAGGGCGGGGTAACCCCGCCCCTACATCATTTCTGGAGATGTCTATTACCCATTACCAACAAGACCAACCATCTACTTAGTAATTATTTGGTTACTCAAGGATGCTGGTTAAACTTGAGGTTTGGGCTAGGATTTCTTGGGGCAGAGATTGACGTAGGCGATCGCCATACAGAGACAGTGCATTACCGCCCAGCAGGAGTTTTAAATGCTCCCGGTCATAATCTGCCACGGCGGCAGCATCCTTGACGCAGTCATGAAGTACGCCATCCCAGTGACCGTAATCACCAGAGAAGCAAGCTAAACGCTTGCCTACTTCTCCCATGCCAACATGAAGATAAGCCGGACCTGGGTCATCTGATTCAAAAGAGGTGAAAATTTGTCCCCGTTCAAAGTACTCCATTGGATCTCGATGACGGAGGTCGTAGTGTTCGTAAAGGCTGGCATCATCGATTTGAGTGGGGTCATGCTGGGCATTCCACAAAAGGTCAAAGAGGTTTTTTGCCTGACTAATCATATTGATATTGTTGTGGGCACCTCTTTCCTGAATCATCAACTTGGTGAACTCCATCAGGGAGGGGCGATAGGGATGCTTGGGGTCAAAATCGCGAATCCGTTTTTCCCAATGTTCGTGAAAGGCGTGGGCAAGATCCGGCAACCAACCACAACCGCCTTCTAAAAAGCCGACTTTGAGAGTGGGGAATTGTTCAAACGCGCCGTCAAAAACCATCCGCGCCAAAGCCAATTGTTGCTGGTTTCGCTGCACAAAAATGTGCGTGAGGACGAATGTTTCCAAATGGTCTGCAATCCCACCTACCATAGAAGAACCGGGACCACCGTGAATGCCGAGGGCAATGTTCAGGTCTACTGCGGCTTGGAGGATGGGACGGAAGTCTGGATGGCTAATTGCTTTACAAGTGCGGACATCTGGGAATGCTGACGGTGCTTTGGGATGGGGGATTGCTAGGTTCGGGGCAACGGCGACGCCAATCAGACCGAGTTCATTGACGCAACGGTGCATTTCCGCAACCGCAGCGTCTACATCTTGTAGAGGTAATACACCAATAGGTTTGAGGCGATTATTGTATCCTCGGCAGTCTTCGGCAATGTAACTGTTGTAGGCACGACAAAGTGCTATGCCCAAGTCTTTATCTAAAATGCTAGAGAAGATTAAATTGAACGTGCCGTAAATTACCTGGATATCAATACCTTCTTGATCCATATGTTCAAGCCGCACTCGATTGAACATTGCACCCAAGGTTGTGTCTGGATGAAGGGTCCGAAAGCCACCTTTACCCTGCCCTTGGGGTTGCGGGAACATGCGCATCAAGTCGTTTTTACTTGTTGCCGGATTAAAATCCATGATTCGCGCCCGTTGGTCGCCCAGACTATCGGTTATGACACCAATGCGATCGCGATACTCCGGCTCAAGATAATCCCGCATCACCAGGGGATTTTCTATTTTATGGGCATCTGCATCAATTACTACTAAACCTTTATACATAATATTCTCCTATTGCACTTAGGCGTGGCGCTTGAGGTGAGTCAAAACTTGACGTAGACCAAACCAGTTCTCGAATGACCATATGAGCGAGGCTAAAATAGTTACCCCTGGGTACTTGACAAAAGCGGGTTCATTTTTCTCAAAGAAAGCATGTCCGCCTAGGGCAAAAACTTGAGTTAGAACTAAGCAAACCAGCGTTAACCGCCAATCATAGAACAGCAAAACGATCGCTGCGATCGCCAGGATATTAGTTAAGTGGTGCAGAATCTGGTTGATGGGATGCTGATGACTCGCCACAAAGTGGGCTTTAGCTTCCTGGAAATAGCTCAAATTGATTCTCCTGTATGAACCCTAATTTCTCCGATTCAAAGCTTTTTAGGCAAGATACCACTAAATTTATGGTAAAAGCGAGAGATAATTTTGCTTTATAAGAGTACAGACGTTCCGCCGGAACGTCTCTTCTGCTTTATCGATGCTTCTACCGCCACCGGAGTTGTAAATAACCCCGGTGTTGACTCAGTTCTTCTTCGCCCAGCCATTCCACAGGCTTGTAGGTGCCAAAAATATGGTCCCACCAATCCACTGCTAGACCAAAATTGTGATCCCACATGCCGTATTTGTGATGTACGTAGTGTACTGGCATCTTCATCCAGAAGCATTTGGTTGGGTTATCGTGCTGTAGCTGATGGGCATAAGCTGAGAAGGCGGCATAGAATAGTCCGCCGAGGAACCAACCGATTCCCGCCGACCAGGAGTAGAAAAACATCAAGCACATGACCACTAAGCTGCCCCTTACATAGTCTCGAAACTCCCACAGCACTCCTTGTCCTTCGTTGCGACGGTGATGGTCGCGGTGACGTTCACCTATCCGAGGCGAGATGTGCATTAAGCGATGTAGCCAGTATTCTACTAAACTTGCAAAGACAAACGCCAAAGCAAAAAAGGTGATTGCTAATCCTAAGGACAGGGCTGGTTCAATAGAAAGCTTTGCTATTGTGAGCATAAACTCTCATTTTCTAAACTTTGTTTTGTATCGTACCGCACAGTTCCGACAGTAGTTTGAATTTGCTGTTTGAAGATCGTACCATCATCCTTCATTGATTATGCACAAGTCACTAGGAATTTTGGGGGGATTAGGTCCCTTAGCCTCCGCAGAGTTCTTGAAAACAATTTATGAATTTAACATTACAGATTTAGAACAAGAATCTCCTACCTGTATTCTCTACTCCGATCCAACATTTCCCGATCGAATAGACGCGATCCAAAGAGGGTCGGATGATTTATTAACAAGTCTTCTAGTACAATCATTGGAACGCATTTGCCAATTGGGAGTTAGTCAGGTAGTAGTAGCCTGCGTCACAATGCATTACTTTCTCCCCAAGGTTCCGGTATCGCTAAGAGAAAAAGTCATATCCCTGATAGATATCATCGTCAAAGAAGTGTTGAATACAGAAAAGCTTCATGTATTATTATGTGCTAAAGGGGCACGTCAAGTAGGCATTTTTCAGAAACATGCTCAGTGGAATCTAGTTGAGCAGTATGTATTACTTCCTAATGAGGACGAGCAAAATAGGCTACAAAATTATATTTACCAAATCAAAAAAAATGGCGAGAAAGATTCTATAATCAAGTATTTTGATACAATTGTTGGCAAATACAAAGTCGATTCGTTGATTGCAGGATGTACGGAACTTCACATCGTAAACAAGCATTTCATGAGAGAATACAACGGTCAAAATTATCACATAGTAGATCCACTGTTTACTATAGCCAAAAATTTCCATCAGTTGATACACAAGTAAATAATATCAAATCCGGTTAAATGAACACACAAACGGTAGGGGCACAGCACTGCTCATTGGTGTCAACTTAAAGCCAAACCCTTGACGCGCAACAACCGACGCTCGTTTTCTCGTTGTTCTCGTTCCCAAGCTCCTTCTTGAATGCATTCCGGGAGGCTCTGCCTCCCCTTGATAGGAGGCAGAGCCTCCCGGAACAGCGTTACTAGGCAGAGCCTAGTAACGAGACTCGCTTGTATTTCCAAGGGTTACAGCTTAAGTTGACACCAATGAGCACTGCTGTGCCCCTACAAATACCATGTGCAATCAACCGGATTTGATATAAGAGGGTGAAATCCTCTTATTTACTTGCCGAGGCGCGTCCTAAGCGGTAGCCTGCTTTGCCAGTTCCGCTGCGCGTCTACGATGAAAAAAATAATTTTTTACAACCCAGGTAGAACCGTTATAGTGCATTTTTGCTAACTGATATTAAACTCTAATGGCAAATTTCTTGCTGCCACTTGTGACTGCTGTGGCAATCCGAGCCAAGACAAATTTCGTTCAAAAAACCTCCCACACTTTTGCTGTGCAAGAGCAGTTCTTGCGCGGGCTTTTGCAAGCTTATCAAGATACCGAACTAGGACGAAAGTATGGGATCGGACAGATCAAAACTATTGACCAATTTCGAGAGCAGATTCCGGTTTTGCCTTACAGCCACTATGAACCTTATACCGATCGCATTGCCCGAGGCGAAAAAAACATTCTCACGCCCGATCCAGTCATCTACCTGAATACGACGAGTGGTTCGACTGGAAAGCAGAAACTCATCCCGGTAACCCAGCGATTCCAGAACTCTTTAGGATGGGCTAACCTAACGAGTATTGGCTTTTTAAATGACGCGCTGCGATCGCGAAGTCAACAATTTGGCAAAATTCTCGGGATGAACTCGGTGCAAACGCCGCTTCGCACCAGTGGCGGCATCGAGTACGGTCCAGCAGGTCCTGGAGTTCTCCGCATGGGCAAGTTACTCTACCAGCAATTAGCTGCCCACCCTTACGAAACCCTCAAGCCATCTGACAGTTTAGCACGCCACTATGTTGCCTTGCTATTTGCCCTGCGCGATCCGTCAATGCGAGGCATGGGGGCTAACTTTCCGATGCTAGTCCTGCGAACGTGCAACTATTTAGATCGCTATGCTAAAGATTTCATCCAAGACTTAGACAAAGGGACAATTGCCAGTTGGTTAAAACTAGAACCAGAAATTCGAGCCAGATTAGAACAGCAATGGGAACCATTTCCAGCACGTGCTGCCCAGTTGTGGGAAATCTTGAAGTCAGAGGGACGGCTTACCCCAAAACTAGCTTGGCCAAGTTTAAGCTTTGTTGCCACCGCACGGGGGGGAACTTCAAATTTTTACTTTGAGCGATTTCCCACCTACTTTGATGATACCCCTGGATTTGGTGTAGTGTTCGCCACAGCTGAAGGCACTTTCAGTATTTACCACGACCTGAATAACGATGGCAGTATCCTAGCGATTGAGACTGGCTTTTTTGAGTTTATCCCGGAAGATCAGTGGGAAGCAGAGCATCCCAAAACGTTACTTGCTACTGAAGTGAAAGCAGGAGAACTCTACCGCATCCTGACGAGCAACTATAGCGGCTTCTACCGTTACGACATCGGTGATATTGTGGAGGTGCTGGGTTTTTACGGTACAGCACCCCTGCTAGTATTCCGTAACCGTCGCGGCGGGTTGCTCTCTTCTACCACTGAGAAGACGACTGAATTTCACGCCACTCAAGTGATGCAAGCGCTGTCCCAAGAATTTAGATTACCCTTGGAGGATTTTTGTATTACCTTGTCGGAGAATGATTTCCCAGCCAACTATCTGGTGAACATTGAACTCGCTCCCGGTTATACACTTAGCAATCCCCAAACCTTCTTAGTTAGCTTTGACCGTAAGCTCAAGGAAATTAACACTTACTATGGATTCAGACGCCGGGATCAAGTGCCTCCTCCCCGATTGCGGATTCTCGCCCCTGGAAGCTTTGCGATCCTCCGCCAACGTCAGGTGCAAAAGGGAATTCCCGATTATCAACTGAAATTTCCCCATATTAGTGAAGACCGGAGTTTTCTTGCTGGACTAAAAGTAGTGCAGGAAGTGAGGCTAGTCGAGGATCTGGATTCAATCAATTAGGGCTGTTAACTCCTTCAGGGAATTAAAAATTAAAAATTAAAAATTAAAAATTATTAATCCCTACGGATAAATGCGTTCGGTTGAATAATGTTGCGGAGCAAATTTTGTTTTCAATGTTTACAGCTATTTTCTATTTATTGAACCACAGATTGCGGTAGGGGCACGGCACTGCCCATTGGTGTCAACTTAACCTGTAACCTTTGAAAAGACAGGCTTCTCGTTACTAGGCTCTGCCTAGTAACGCTGTTCTTAGAGGCTCTGCCTCCAACTTTAAGAGTCGGCAGAGCCGACTGTAATGCATTCCCACGCAGAGCGTGGGAACGAGAAAGGTCTGGAACGACCGTTTAGTAAGAGGTTTGTTCTTAAGTTGACACCAATGGGCAAAGCCTTTGCCCCTACAATGTGGTCTATTTACTTGAAAATAGCTGTAAAAACAGGGAAACCTGTACCCCTAAGAGCGCAATTCAAAATCCTTAGGAAATTTTTAATTTTTAATTTTTAATTTTTAATTCAAAAAATGGTCACGTCTGGTTGGCAGAAACAGCAGTATCCCTGCCACAACTGTGACACCAGCCGCTGTATAAAAAACGGATTCCATGCCACGACTCGCTAGCACTGGTCCTAACAGTATCGGAGATAAAAATTGCCCCAAAAAACCTGCTCCCGTGCCAGCTGCTAAGACGCTAGAGCCAAGTTCCTTCGGGGTAATCTCGGCTAGACTGTTATAAAGGTTGGGCAGCGCCATCCCGAATCCGATGCCGAAAAGGATAGCTGCAAGCAAGATCCAACCGATCTGATCTAGTACGGGGATGGTTACCAAAGTTACGGTCATGAGGGCAAATCCCACAGCAATGGCTTGAATAGTGCCTAAGGATTGCGCTAGGCGTCTGGAACCTATGGCTGAAACCAAGGCTGCCCCAATGGCACGCGATGCTAAGACGATGCCGTTGAGAACGGTTCCGGCTTTAATGGTTTGTTTGAGGTAGAGAGGGGCGTAAATGACGACGGCATACATGGCTACGGAGGTTAAGCCAACGATCAGCAGTAGCATCCAGGTTTGGGGATGCTGTAACACTTGGACTAGCTGTTTGGTACTAGTTGGGGTGGATGATGAGTGCCCAGAGGGCTGCTTTTGTTTGAGAAGCAAGTTGGCAAGCAGTGCCAGAGGTAGTCCCACCCCATACAGCAAAAAAGCAAATCGCCAATTAATAGCTCCAACCAAGCCCCCTAAAAGTGGAAAAGCAATGCCAGTGATAGTTAAGGCACTGGTGGCGTAGCCCAGCGCCTGCGATCGCGCCTTGCCTTCATACATCCGAGCTAGCAAGCCTAGACTTGCCGCTGCGATGCCGCCACTAGCAGCGCCCAACAACCCCCGCGACACTAACAGCGGTCCCAAACTGTTCATCATAGCTCCTGCCATGCCAAACAACGCAAAGAGGATCAGCGAGAAAATCAGCACGGGTAACCGACCCACCTTGTCTGCTAAAATACCTAAAATCGGGCTAAATATGGCAATTGTTAAACAATGCAGGCTCACTAAGTTACCAGCTAATCCTGGAGCTAGGTGGAGTTGTTGCACCATTTCTGGCAGAATTGGAGCAACAACTCCCCCTGCCATTGTAGTGAGGGAGCCAGCCGCCAGCAGCACTAACAATCTGGTGTCACTCAGCATCAGCTAGAAACCTGAAATCTTTAGTAACTATGGGTAGCTATTGAGATGGAATGAAACGGCGCAATTCGGATTTATTCGGACATGACCATTTTATTCTAAGCTGCTCCAGACCCCAGAAACGTAGAAACTGGTAATCGTTACCCCGTGAGTTAAAGTTCCTACCTTGGAATGCTTGCCAGTTCTAAGCTCTAGAACTAATCAGCTAAACAGTTAAGCTCAAAGTAAAAACAGTGCTGATTAGATATGCCGAGGGGATAACAAGGTCGAGGCACACATTACCCAGCAATGGAGTTTTCAATTCAATGTCTAATTATGTATTTGTTATTGATACAAAAGCGCAACATGGCGATCCAATCCATCCTGCAAAAGCTAGGATATTGCTTAGTCAAAAAAAAGCTGCTGTTTTTAAGCGATTCCCATTTACTATAATCCTTAAAGAAGCAAGTGAAGTTAAGCCTATCCAAGCAGAAATAAAATTAGATCCGGGTTCCAAAGTGACTGGTATTGCGATTGTTAAAAATGGCTTGGTAATTTGGGCAGCTAATTTACGTCATCGTGGCTCTAAAATTAAGTCAGATATTAGCACTCGTAAAGCTGTTAGACGTTCGCGCCGCCAAAGAAAAACACGCTATCGTCAAGCTCGCTTCTTGAACCGTAAGCGTAAAAAGGGATGGATAGCACCATCATTAAAACATAGGGTTTTGAATGTTGAAACATGGGTTTCACGCATACAAAAATATGTGCCAGTTTCAAAAATAATAATGGAGTTAGTGAAGTTCGACACGCAAAAAATGCTTTCACCAGAAATATCAGGAGTCGAGTATCAGCAAGGCACACTAGCTGGTTATGAGGTGCGTGAATATTTGCTAGAAAAATTTGGTAGATGTTGTGCTTATTGTGATAAAAAAGATGTTCCATTACAGATAGAACACATTCACCCAAAAGCTAGGGGAGGTGGTGACCGCATATCTAATTTAACTTTGAGTTGCGACTCATGTAACCAGAAGAAAGGAACCAAGTCAATTGATGAGTTCTTGAAAAAAGACCTTACCAGAGCAGAAAAAATTAAAAAGACTGCCCTCGCACCATTAAAAGATGCTGCTGCTGTTAATACAACCAGATGGAAATTGTTTAATACTTTAAAATCAATATTACCTACAAGTACGGGAACGGGTGGACAGACAAAGTACAATCGTACTCGATTAGGGTTTGACAAAGACCACTACATAGATGCAGCATGTGTTGGTGATGTTGAAAATTTAGTTTTTCTAACTAAAAAACCATTATTAATTACTGCTACTGGACACGGTAATCGACAAATGCAAGCCAATGATGAATATGGGTTTCCTAATAAAGCAGCCCGTAAAGTTTACAATATTGGATGGAAGACAGGGGATATTGGCACTGTACATAAAAATAAAGGAAAAAGTGCAGGCATGTCAACTGGGAGAGTGGTTGTACAAAACGAAAAAACTTTGGAAGTCAGGATAGGTAAGAAAAGAGTATCGGGTAAATGTTCTGAATTCAGAAAGGTTCACGCTAAGGATGGATATAAATATAATGTCTGATTAATTGCGATTTAAGGAATTTTGTCCCGTTATATTTCGTTCTAGCAACATGGCGGAGTACTGTAGTTAAATAAACATTAAATGCTATCTGTCTTCTGGAACTGGCTATGACTCTAACAAGTCAGACATTTCTAAATGCTGTCCGACAATCGGAACCTGAACAGGCAAAAGTCTATCTTTCGATCTGAGGGTAGCTATTGAGATGGAATGAAACGGCGCAATTCGGATTTATTCGGACATGACCATTTTATTCTAAGCTGCTCCAGACCCCAGAAACGTAGAAACTGGTAATCGTTACCCCGTGAGTTAAAGTTCCTACCTTGGAATGCTTGCCAGTTCTAAGCTCTAGAACTAATCAGCTAAACTTAACCACCTTGCTACACAACCTACTCTGGCACTTACTTAGTATAAAAAAGTTACAAATGATCCGGCTGAATGTATTATTGGACATAATCAAGTTTTCTCCCATCCAGCGTTTAGCTAGAGCTGGATAGCACATACCCAGTGTAATGAAAATGTACTGTTGAGTTCAAAGCGATACGCTATCTAGGAAAAGGTGAGGGGAGTAAATCCGTGCAAATTGTCAAAGAGTATGTTCAGCGTTGGTACGAAAGTGGGCTCGCTCCCGATGAGTATGTGTGTCACAACAAGCAGGGTAATTTAGTCGAAATTGAAGAAGTGGCAACAGGTGAGCGTCGAACTGTTCTCACATTCTGCACAAATGATGTCTTGGGGCTAGTTCACGAAGAAGCAGTAAAGCAAGCTGCTGTTGATGCTATTTGGAAATACGGAACGTCTAACAGCTCTACCTCTGTCTTGAGTGGTCGAATTGACTTACATCGGCAGCTAGAAGATGAAATTTCAGCTTTCAAACACCTGCCCTACACGCAGCTATTCATGAATGCCTGGATGGCAATGCAAGCTCTCATGGATGCTTTTTGTCACCTGGCAATTCCAGTACCAGGATTTCAGAATACCCGCGAGACGCTAATTCTCACCGACGTCCTCAACCACGGCTGCATTGTGTCAGCGATTGTTAACGCCGGTACCCGTTCGGGAAAAGTATTTGGGCATAGTCCCCGCGTCCGCGTCAAAGCCTACCGACACTGCAATGTAGAGGACTTGGCTCGCAAGCTGCGTCGGTACGCCCTACCGGATGACCGAATTATGGTGGTTTCCGATGCCGTCTTTTCAATGGACGGCGATATTGCGCCCTTACCCGATATGTTGGACGTGCTGCAAAATTATCCAGGCAGTGTCTTGCTAATGGACGAGGCTCATGCTAGTGGTGCGATCGGCGCAACGGGAAGAGGAATCTACGAACATTTTGGTCTTGTGCCGATGCAAGCAGTTGAGCGAGGTGTTGTACCACTGATTATGACGACCTTCTCGAAGTTCGCTGCCTCGGCTGGTGCGGCGATTAGCAGCCATGTTGCGGAACTTAAACCACTCCTCGATGTCTCTCCAACTTCGATTGGAACAATTTCTTTGCCGCCACCAACCACCGCTGCTGCTTTGGAGAGCATCCGTCAGGTTCGTAAGTCTCCAGAACGGGTACGAATGCTTCAGGAAAATACTCGCTACTTGCGATCGCGCTTAGTTGAGCATGATTTTGACGCCATTGGCGAAACAAATGTTTTACCAGTTATTTTGCCCCCGGAGATTAATCCCAAGCAGTTTGCTAGAGAACTGATGGAAAACCACGGTATCTGGGTGAGTCCGATTTGGTTTATTGCTAAACCCCGCATTCGCATTACAGTTAACGCCCTCCATACCCAAGCGGATATGGACCATCTGGTTGGCGGGATGGTAGCAACTCGCGATTTGTTGTATGAATCAACAATTAGTGCTTAGGAATTTTGTTGATTGCTAATTGCTAATTGTTGATTGCTAATGGCTAATTGCTAATTGCTAATTGCTAATGGCTAATTGCTAATTGCTAATGGCTAATTGCTAATTGCTAATGGCTAATGGTAACAACTAACAACCAACAACCAACAACTAACAACTAACAACTAACAACTAACAACCAACAACCAATGACCAATGACCAAACCGTAGCAATTCAAATCCGGGCTGTTAGTACCCCAGCAGACAATGAGATGTTTCTGGATGTGCCAGCACGGGTTTATGCTCACGATCGCCACTGGGTACCGCCTCTGCGTAGCGATGTGGCGAAGCAGTTTGCACCTGCGAATCCCTTCTTTGAGTATGGAAAGTTACAACAGTTTATTGCCTTATCCCAGGAAGCAAATGGCGATCGGGCAGTGGGACGCATTGTTGCTGCAGTTAATTACCGATTGATTGAGCGAGAAGGCAAGAATGTTGGTTTGTTTGGTTTTTTTGAGTGTATTTCAGATTTCGCCATCGCTCAAGCCCTACTGGAGGCTGCCTGTCAGTGGCTGCTAGAGCAAGGCATGACTCAAGTTAGGGGTCCCATTGATTTATCTACACACAACAAATGTCTATTTTTAGTCGATGGATTTGACTTGCCACCGATAGTGATGATGCCCTACAACCCATCCTACTACCCAGAATTTATGGAGCGGGATGGCTGGTACAAAGCCAAAGATGCTTACGCCTATAATTTCCCACTAGATAAACCGTTACCAGCGGAATTTGAGAAAGCTTATCGGATTGCTTGTAAATCTGGCGTTACCTTCCGTCCACTCAGAACCAAAGGTCAAGGCTTTGAGCAAGATAGCATCAGTCTCTATCACCTCTTTACCCGTGCATTTGGCAACAATTGGAGTTCCACTCCCCGAAGCGAGGCTGAATTTTTGTCAGAGGCTAAAAGCCTGCAAAGCTTGGTAGACCCAGACGTCTTCCCAATTGCAGAGTATAATGGCGAAATGGTCGGGTTTTTTATGGGTTTACCTGATTACAATATCCCCCTGAAACACGTCGGGGGCAAACTGAACTGGTTGGGCATTCTTAAATTTCTTTGGTATCGCCGTCAAATTGACCAAGGGCGAGTTGTGGCAATTTGCTCTTTACCAGAGTATCGCCGGAAAATGGTGCCTTTAGCCTTGATTTATTTGGGAATGCAGGGTGGGCAGCAAAAGGGTAAACCTTATAAACGGGCAGAACTTGGACATGTCTATGAAGATAATTTTCCCTCCCGTAAATTAATTGAAGCTGCTGGGGGCAAGATTTATAAGACATATCGAATTTACGAAAAATCTTTATGAAGGCGTTAGTGACTGGAGCCAACGGATTTACCGGCTCTCACTTGGTACGAGCTTTGGAACGACGAGGCGACTGTGCGATCGCTCTAGTACGCTCTTCAAGTAATCTAACTCGTCTGTCTGATTGTCATGCGCAATTGGTTTACGGTGACATCACTGACCGGGATGCACTTCGAGCAGCGATGTCTGGGGTGGACACGGTTTTTCACACAGCTGCCTATGTAGAGTTAGGGCTAGTCAATGAAGCCCAGATGGAGCGGGTGAACGTGCAGGGAACCCAGGCGGTGCTGGAAGTTGCTCAAGCAGTTGGCGTCTCAAAATTAGTCTATTGTAGCACAATTGGCGTGTTTGGTGACACTAATGGTATTGTCGTAAATGAAACATTTAAACGCACACAGACTAACTTTTCTTCTGCCTACGATCGCACCAAATACGAAGCTCAACAATTGGTGGATCAATTTGCAAAGCTTGGGTTACCAGTAGTCAGCATTCTCCCTTCTGGAATTTATGGTCCTGACGACCCCCATTTTGGTCCGGTGATACAGCAATTTCTGAAAGGGCGACTCAAGCTGTGGGCTGGTGGGGAGCGCATGACTGGCATTGTTCATGTGGATGACTTAGCCGAGGCTATGATTCTGGCAGCAGAGAAAGGTGTTGGCAACTACATCATTTCGGCTGGTGAGTTGACCACACGCGAAATGTTTGAGATCCTTAGTCAGGAAACAAACATTCCAGTCCCCCGCGAAGCCCCCGAACCTTTAGTGAGACTTGTCGGGAACCTACTAGATCCCATCGGACGCCTGCTCAAATGGCAACCACCCCTCAGCCGAGAGCGCGTTCACTATATCTATGACCGTTGCGTCCGCGTAGATGCAACCAAAGCCCGCCAAGAACTCGGTTGGCATCCCCGTTCAGTTTCAGAAACGCTGCGTGAAATTGCGAATGGTTAGTGGTTAATTGTTAGTGGTTAGTGGTTAATTGTTAGTGGTTAATTGTTAGTGGTTAATTGTTAGTGGTTAAT
>CAXTSI010000111.1:0-19548 GCA_964246695.1 uncultured bacterium | reverse complement strand
GCGATTAATTAGGCAATGGGTATGTTCCAGGGCACTCCCCCCTGAACGGTTACGTATTGTATTATATAGGAATCCTAAATCATTTGTGAAAAATATATACGTAGTGTAGGGCTGGCAGTGCCCACCATCTCCGGGTTTTGGTGGGCATTGCCCACCCTACCTGTATTTCACAATTCAAATAGCAATCCTATTTGAATTGTGAAAATTCTAAGTGCAAGAAACCGGGTTTCTTTAAGAAACCCGGTTTCTCGGCTTTCACGAATCAGTTAGGATCGCTATATATAGGAATTACAGTACTTTCAGCGTGATTAATTTCTCATTTATGTTGCTAAATAATTAGTGGAAAATCACTCAACAGCTTTACTGATAGCTTATCTATCAGTGTCAATTGTTCAAGACAAGCATTTTTGGCGCGTTCAATACTTTTCATCTGTTCATCCATAGCATCTGCTAGCTGGTCTTGTTTCTCGAGAGAATTTGGTACAGGAACTTGCAAAAGTAGTAACTTGTCCGTATTGGCGCGTGGCATCCGAGAACCAGTTGTTTCTTTCATGGCAAATTCTACAGTCTCCGGACGTCTTAGTAACCAAACTAAATAACGTCTAGAAACATTTGGATAGGGGAGAAGTGGAATGAGTTCTGTAGTACAACGACCGCAAAAATCCGGTAGGGCAACTTTATTTAAATATGGACGTAACTTGCCATAAAGAATGTGCCGAGGATCAAAAGCAAATGTTATACTTTTGCCTTCATCCTCTACCAAATCAAATGAAGTTCGCAAAATTCGACCTGTCTGACTTTCAATGTGTTCCATGCTCAAGTATGGCAAGCTGATACTAGTGTGGGAACCAGGTTGTACAATTTTTCGGTCTTGGATGCAGAGTTTATTTAATGGAACCAAAGCCCAATTTTTGGGAAGTTCAAGATGGGAAAAGCTAATGTTTCGGAGATTCATTTGGCTAACCAAACTATTTCTTTCCTGAGAAACAAGATATAGCAATCCGTGCAGAAGTTGTGAACTCCTCTCCCTTGTATCAGATCTTGCACCATTCTCAATAAGACCTAAAAAACCGGGTTTCTCAACCACAAATAAAGGGTCTCAGCCTTGAATATTTGCAAGAAACCCGGTTTTTGATGCTGGTGCAAGATATCAGTTGTCCCCCTTGTCGATCAATTAAATAAGACTGCTATAAACCTCAAGCCGATCGCACGGCTTCTATCGCCGCCTCCAAGGCGATCGCGACATGAGCATGATGGGTTCCGCCTTGGCAATAGACTATATACGGTTCCCGTAAAGGACCATCGGCTGAAAATTCCGAGGTACTACCCTCGATAAAAGTTCCTCCAGCCATGACTACATCGCTCTCATACCCTGGCATTTGGGCTGGTACGGGGTCGAGATAGGAACCAATGGGAGAATGTTGTTGAATCGCTCTACAGAAGGCAATGAGCTTCTGTGGAGAACCCAGCTTAATTGCTTGAATGACATCCCGACGCGGCGCAAGTGGTGCTGGATTGACTGGATAACCTAATTTGTCAAATATATAACCAGTGAGATGAGTTCCTTTCATCGCTTCCCCTACCATTTGGGGAGCAAGAAACAGCCCTTGGAATAGCAGGCGATTTTGGTCAAAAGTAGCACCTCCATAACTACCGATTCCCGGTGCAGTGAGGCGACAAGCTGCTGCTTCCACTAAGTCAGTGCGACCAGCAACATAACCGCCAGCGTTGACAATAGTGCCACCAGGGTTTTTAATCAACGACCCAGCCATTAAATCAGCACCAACTGCTGTGGGTTCCTGAGTTTCGATGAATTCGCCGTAGCAGTTATCGACAAAGCAAATGGTGTTGGGATTTTGTTGTTTTACCAAATCGACGATTTTTTCAATTTCGGCAATTGATAAACTGGGACGCCAAGAATAACCGCAGGAACGCTGAATTAAGACTAAACTGGTATTATCACCCACTGCACAGGATAAAGCTTGCCAATCTACGGTTCCTTCTGCCGTTAGTTCCAATTGGCGATAGCGGATGCCAAACTCGATAAGTGAGCCTTGACCTTGACCCCGCAAGCCAATCACTTCTTCAAGGGTGTCGTAGGGTGGACCTGCCACTGCTACCATTTCATCACCAGGACGGAGGACACCAAATAAGGCACAAGCGATCGCATGGGTTCCGGAAACAAATTGCACTCGTACTACCGCCGACTGAGTACCCATTACCTCAGCAAAGACTTTATCCAAAGTTTCTCTCCCTAAATCATCATGACCGTAGCCGCTGACACTTGTAAAATGGTGGGGACCTACTCGATGATGGCGAAAGGAATTTAGGACTTTTTGAAGATTTTGCTTGACCTGAGCGTCAATTCCAGAAAAAATCTCTAATAGTGCCTGTTCTGCTGTTCGCAGCTGTTCCAAGCTGTTCATTACTTCCTCGTTCAAAAAAATTTAGATATGCTGATTTTAGGATCGCGCAGATTAGGCTGGACAATTCCTATTCAGGTTATTGCATGACAATTGCTACCTCGACCAAACTTCAAATCAACTGGGTTAATACCCTATTTTTCGCTGCTGTGCATATCGGAGCTTTATTTGCTCTGCTTCCCAGTAACTTTAGCCCAAAAGCGGTGGGTGTGGCGTTGTTTCTCTACTGGGTAACAGGTGGCTTGGGTGTTACCCTAGGATTTCACCGCCTTGTCACTCACCGCAGTTTTCAAGCTCCTAAGTGGCTGGAGTATTTCCTGGTTTTTTGCGCTACACTCTCCTGCCAAGGAGGACCAATTGAGTGGATCGGGACACACCGCTTACACCATTTGCACTCCGATCAAAACCTTGATCCCCATGATTCCAATAAAGGTTTCTGGTGGAGTCACATCGGTTGGCTGATTTACCAGTCACAAGATCAATCAGAACTTCCTCGCTTCACTAAAGACATTGCCGACGACCCAGTTTATCAGTTTTTTCAAAAGAATTTCATTTTCATCCAAGTTGCTTTGGGTGTGCTTCTGTTGTTGCTGGGTGGCTGGTCGTTTGTCGTTTGGGGGATTTTTGTTCGCATTGTCTTCGTGTGGCACTGCACTTGGTTGGTCAACAGTGCTACTCATAAATTTGGCTATCGTAGTTACGAATCTAATGATAGATCGACTAACTGCTGGTGGGTGGCACTACTGGTTTTTGGTGAAGGCTGGCATAATAACCATCATGCCTATCAATATTCAGCTCGTCACGGGCTAAAATGGTGGGAAATTGATCTCACTTGGATGACAATTCAATTGCTGCAAGTACTAGGTCTGGCTACGAATGTGAAGCTGGCAGAGAAAAAGCAGTAAGAGTTAGTTATTAGTCATCAAATAACGCTGAATGCGAATTTCACCAGCCCTCGCTGATCTGAGCGGGGGTTTGCAATTGCGGATTATATTGTATAATCCGAAACGTTAATGTGAAGAAACTTTGCGACAAGTTACTTTTTTGGTGACTTGGTAGTTGATTGTGTTGTTTTTTGGGTATTCATGACTACATCAATAAGAATAAACAGCCAAAAGCCAGCTGAAGAGCTGATTAACTCCGACCTGAAGCTGAAAGATATTATCAAAACTTTGCCACGGGAATGTTTTGTGCAGGATCGTCGCCAAGCTTGGACAGAAGTGACAATCAGTGTCTTGATGGTTGGTTTGGGCTACTTAAGTTTGACAATTGCTCCTTGGTTTCTCTTGCCCCTAGCCTGGATTTTTACAGGCACTGCTTTGACGGGTTTTTTTGTGATCGCGCATGATTGCGGTCATCGTTCATTTGCTAAACGTCGCTGGGTGAATGATCTGGTAGGGCATTTATTCTTGATGCCGTTGATTTACCCATTCCACAGTTGGCGAATTATGCATAATTATCACCATGTGCACACCAACAAGTTGAAAGAAGACAATGCGTGGCATCCAATTACACCACAGATGTATGAAAGATGGGGAAAAATTGGACGGTGGAGTTTTGAGGGGTTCATGCGAAACCGCTTATGGTGGGTAGGCTCAATTGGACATTGGGCAGTTGTCCACTTTGATTGGCGGCAATTCCAAGTAAAAGACCAATCAAAAGTGAAGCTTTCGGTAGCTGTGGTAGTTCTGTTTGCAGCGATCGCTTTCCCCATCCTGATCGCCACAACTGGTATTTGGGGATTTGTCAAATTTTGGCTTGCTCCGTGGTTAGTTTACCATTTTTGGATGAGTACCTTTACCCTGGTTCACCATACTGCACCAGAAATTCCTTTTGTAGCAGAACCCAAGTGGAACGCAGTGGCTTCGCAGCTATCTGGAACGGTTCACTGCGATTATCCCTACTGGGTAGAATTCCTTTGCCACCATATTAATGTCCACGTTCCCCACCACATTTCTACCGCCATTCCTTCTTACAAATTGCGGCTTGCTCATCGCAGTTTACAAGAAAATTGGGCCCCTTATTTACATGAATCTCGGTTTTCTTGGTCTTTAATTAAGAAGATTACAGACCGATGTCACTTGTACAATCCTGAGCAGGGCTATTTGTCTTTCAAGGATTATTACACTGGGTTATAAACAGTGCTTCTGTCAATAGCGATCCATCAATAGTCATTAGTTATTAGTCATAGGTCTTCATCCTTTACAAAGGAAAAATGACTAATGACTATTGACTAATAGAGGTTAGATGAAATAGCCTCAAAAAAACATCCAGTTTATATCCAGCAAAAAAACTAAGTGCAATCCAATTCCATTAAGTTGAACAATCCTCTTGTGCGTGAATTATCTGAGGATGCAACCAAACTACCTTTCACGCTTGGTGATTTGAAAGCTGCAATCCCATCTGAATGCTTTCAGCCTAATTTAGGAAAATCACTTTTTTACTTTTTTCGTGACATCCTAATTATCAGTCTGCTTTATGCAGCCGCTCATTACCTGGATTCTTGGTTGATAATGCCTATTTTTTGGGTAATGCAAGGAACGATGTTTTGGGCTTTATTTGTAGTAGGACATGACTGCGGACACCAATCTTTTTCCAAAAAGAAATGGCTGAATGATTTGATTGGACATCTGTCGCACACACCCATACTTGTTCCTTATCATGGTTGGCGAATTAGCCATAGAACTCACCACCAAAATACTGGCAATATCGACAACGATGAAAGTTGGTATCCTGTGACAGAATCACAGTATAGGCAGATGTCTTTGGTGGAAAAAATAGTTCGGTTTCATGTGTTCTTATTAGCTTATCCGCTGTATTTGTTTAAGCGGAGTCCTAATAAGAAAGGTTCCCACTTTGTTCCCAGTAGCCCGCTTTTTAAACCATCGGAAAAATGGGATGTCATCACCAGCACTATCCTCTGTAGTTTAATGGTAGGTTTGCTTGCTTTCCTTACCTATGAATGGGGTTGGATGTGGTTGCTGAAATACTACGCTGGACCATACATTGTCTTTATAATTTGGCTAGATTTGGTGACATTTTTGCACCATACTGAGTCAGATATTCCCTGGTATCGTGGGTCAGATTGGAATTTCCTCAAAGGCGCTATTTCTACTATTGACCGCGATTATGGTTTGATCAATCACATCCATCATGATATCGGTACTCATGTTGCTCACCACGTCTTCCTGAACATCCCTCACTACAATTTAAAGAAGGCAACTGAGGCGATTAAACCGATTATGGGTGACTACTTCCGCAAATGTGAAAAACCAATTTGGACGGCTTTATGGCACTCATACGTCAGTTGTCATTTTGTACCAGATACGGGCGGAAAAGTTTACTATACACCAGACAGGAAAATAGTCAATAGTCAATAGCCCAGAGTCAATAGTCCAAAGATTTTTGACTTTGGACTATTGACTAAAATCTTCTAGTGGAGATCGCAAAAATAAAGCTCGAAGCGCAGAAAAACACACCCCAGAGCATGATTTTTCTGTCAATGCGTAAGTCTTATATCTTTTAAATATTATTGGTTAGTGAAGAATATATTGAACATTTATCATCAGATTTTCTATTGTAGTGAATAAATTTAGCGTAAAGGAAGAATTTTGCCATGCTAAAGAACTATTGGAATCCAGAAGACTACGCCAAGAACTCAGATGCTCAATTGAAGTGGGCACAGGAATTAAAACAGAATCTAAATTTACAAGGCAACGAATCTGTCTTAGATGTAGGTTGTGGAGATGGAAAAATTACGGCTAATTTTGCAACGACTCTACCTTTGGGTAGAGTAATGGGGGTAGACAGTTCTCCTGAAATGATTGCTTATGCCCAAAGCACTTATGCAGTAAACCAGTATCCAAACCTTTCCTTTGCTTGTGTTGATGCTCGTTCTCTTGATTTTGATTGTGAATTCGATTTGTGTTTTTCCAATGCAACACTTCACTGGGTTGATAATCACCAAGCATTTCTTAACGGTGCGAGTCGCTCGTTACACTCTGGTGGTCGATTAGTCATTTCTTGCGGTGGTCAAGGAGATGCTGCGGATGTTTTCCAAGTTTTTTCTCAACTCGTCTCCAGCGAGCCTTGGAAACTTTATTTTGATGACTTCTACAATCCCTACTTTTTCTATGGGGAGCAAGACTATGCGCTGTGGTTGGAAAAGGCTGGTTTCAAAGTTGAGCGGCTTGAGTTGGTTCCAACGGACATGACCCATTCCGGTAAAGAGGGTTTAGAAAGTTGGATACGCACAACCTGGATGCCTTTCACGCAGTACATACCTGAAAATGAACGCGGCAATTTCATCACTGACTTCGCATTAACATACCTAGAACGTATTCCCCTTGACCAGAATGGACTGGCGCACGTTCGCATGGTGAGATTAGTAGTTAATGCACTCAAGTCATAACCTGAATTGTCATTAGATCCAAACGATAAACTGACGATCGCATTGCACACATGTGTATTTTTATTTACCACCTTGCCGACCATTATTACGGATGTAGCTGAGCACATTTTGGACATTGCATAGCGATGCCGCCAAGGGCGGCTTGCCCCTTCGGTCTCGCCCTAATTCATATTTCTATTCTGCAACGCCTAAAATTTAGATGCGTTTGCCTTGGGGAGTACCAGAAGCAATCGCCAATACAGGTAGCAACTGAAAAGCTATAGTAGGTAGAAATTAAAACTAAGCTTCCACGAGATAATGAGTCTACCTCAGCCAATCGGTCGCCAAAAAGAGGTGCTATATCTGCCAGCAAGGGGACACTTCGCTGTTTTAGGAACTGCGGGAAGTGGTAAGACAACACTTGCTATTTTGCGATCGGCTTATCTTGCTCACCCAAGAACTGAACATTGTGGCAAGACATTGTTAGTCACATTTAATAAAGCGCTTGTAACCTATTTAAACCACCATTCTGACAGAAAACTAGACAACGTGAAGATCGAGAACTACCATCTTTTCACCAGGGGATATCTTGCTTCTCGCCAGAAAATGTCTCGTAATGCAATTCTCGATCCAAATAACCGTGAATCTTTAGTGAAGCAAGCGGTAAATCTTTCACGGCTGCATAGTCCGCATCCTCTTTTTGAATATCCTGTAGAGCTTTTTTCAGAAGAAATCCGCTGGATGGCACATTATGGTATTACTACCTATAAAGAATATCAAAATTTTGATGTATTTGGTGATGTAGAAATGCGTTTTCAGGGGGAAGAACGAAAGTTAGTTTTTGAAATTTACAAGAATTATTTAAACCTACGTCAGCGCAGTGGTAAAAAGTACGACTGGGACGATATAGCGACTACTGTTTGTCAAGAATTCGATGCAGATAAATCAGGACGTTTATATAAGCACATTGTAATTGATGAGGGTCAGGACTTTTCGCCACAAATGATTCGCTCTCTTGCCTCGGCTATTCCTGCAGATGGTTCGCTGACATTCTTTGGAGATGTTGCACAGCAAATATATGGACATCGTATATCTTGGCGAGATGCAGGACTTGATATTAAACAGGTTTGGGAATTTAAAGAAAATTACCGGAACACCAAACAAATTGCTAAACTTGGACTTCGCAACTAAAGATGCCTTATTTTAAAGGTGTCCCCGATTTAGTGGAACCAGTTTCTCCACCTGCTGATGGTCCGTTACCAACTATCGTTGAATTTTCTTCTCCTGACCTGGAAATATTATTTGTCGTAGACCAGGCTATAACGTTAGCTAGGACGCAGAATGTGGCAATTCTTTTCCGCGATCGCCAAGATGAAAAACTCATCGAAAAGGATTTACCAAGATAGCCTGCTGTCCCACGGACAACCAAGCAGAAGTTCTAATTCCAGACCAAATTGGAATATCTGATATTATAGCAATTGCAGTACCAACTGAAACGCAGGCACAAAACGAAGTAGTACGCTTTGACCTTCTGGGGATTTCTGAAGATAAATACAAATTTGTAGTAGCACCAGATTTATTTAATAAGTACAATTTAAGCAACTTGATTAGTTCAGGTAAGCGACCAGATGAAACACCTTGGAAAGTAAGGGAGGAACCATGATTAGCAATGAACAGCACGTACATACAATCTCCCTAATTACAAAAGGACAAGGTGCATTTCTTGGCGCAGCTGTAGGCGATGCATTGGGATGGTCTCAAGAACCAGAAGCTAAGAGAATTGATAAAAAGACTTCTTCTCCCGCAGAAATTTTAGATCGTGGATTCCAACAATGGGTGCGGAAGTCAGGGGGACTATACTTCCCTTATCAAGAAGTCATTCTTGCTGGGGAATATAGTGACGATACCCAGCTAATTCTGTGTACCGCCAGAAGCTTACTTTATGGCGCACAGTGGTGGCACCATTTAACTAAACTGGAATTACCAACTTGGACTTCTTACGAACGTGGAGGAGGAGGAGCGACAAAACGAGCAGCGCAGCAATGGCTTGCAGGAATAGAGCCTTGGTCTTTTGAAAATAAGGATAAAAAGCGATATTTTGACGCAGGTGGAAATGGTGTGGCGATGCGAATACTGCCTCACTGTTTATTAAGTGCGACAGAAACTAATTTTGAAAAAATTGCCAAAAATATTGTTGCTAATGGTGTTACAACCCACGGACACCCTAGAGCTTTAGTAGGTGCGCTTGCTTACGGTTTTGCCATCTGGGTAGCATTACGAGAGACGAATACTTTGCAATACGGTGCAATTCTTGAGAAAGTTTTATCTGAAATTAATTCCTGGTCTGTTATGCCGGATTTAAACGACATTTGTCCGAATTGGAAAAATTCAGCTTTGCAGACGACAGGCGGACAATATGACGAGTCTTGGCAAGTTACTGTTAAGGAGATGTTGCAACTTCTTGAGTTATGTCAAGAGGGGATGAAGCAAGGAGCGCTCTCGATTGAGCAAGAAGTTCTTACTAAACTCGGATGCTTTGATAAAAGTATTAAAGGAGCAGGAACGGTAAGTGCTGCGGCTGCTATCTTTCTAGCATCACGTTTCGCCGCAAACCCGTTTCATGGACTTTTAGAAGCAGGATTCGCTCCTGGTGCTGACACTGATACGCTTGCTTCTATGACTGGTGGAATTCTTGGTGCTATAGCGGGAATTGAATGGCTTGGAAATTACGCAGCTAAAGTTCAAGATGCAAACTATATCCGAGATATAGCAGAAAATTTAGCCACAAACCAAGGCGATTCACAAACTAAACAAGCAGATAATATTACAATTAAGAAAACAAACCTAGATTCTTTCGTCAAACAAATCGAAGTGTCAAAACCCGCTGATACTATATTGATTCCAGATGGAAGAGAAGCCCAGATATCAGCTTCCATAAATCTTCAGTCTTTATCTAAATCAACGGTGACATCGTGGAAGCTGACTACTGCTGACGGTCAGTCTTTGTATGTCAAAAAGCTTTCACGCCCTAAAAACAGCACAGAAATTAACTCTGATTTAAAATCTCTTAGTATCTCTGAACATAATTTGGAATTACAACCAGTTAATATTCTCCATGTAGGAATTGAAATTCCAGTTAGCAATCTGGAGAAATCTCGTTTTTTCTATGAAAAAGTTTTAGGAATCCAAGTAGAACAAGAATCAAAGTTGTTGGTAAGATGTGGGAGTATTGTATTAATTAATTTAGAAGATTATAAAAAAAGACACGGTTTCTCTTCAGGGACTACTAAACCACCTATTACTCACACGATTGACCTTGAAGTTGAATCACTTGATGAAGCTTACAAGAATGTGAGTAAAGTAGGAGCAAAAATTGTGAAAGATATTTCAAAGAACCATGAAAGACGTTACTTTTATTGTCTTGACCCTGATGATAATCAGATTAGAATTTTTGAAGTAAAGTTTTAATCAAAAATTACGAAGTTATTTAGAATATGTTTACAAACAGTAAGTTTTTCCTAAATAGGTTCTCTAATATTTTGTAATCGCTTGATATTAGACAAGATTCTTGCCTACAAAGGTCATTAAGCAACTTATCAATATTGCTATCACTGGCAAGCTCATCCTTTAAATTATTCTCTGGTTTACTGTACTGAGAAAGTATATTTTTTTGAATAGCCTTCCACATCTTATCATTGACCATAAAACATCTAGACTTTGGAGGAATAAATTCAGTTTCTTTGTCTAAAATTGGTTCAATTTCTTTACTATAACTACTGATATTTAGGTGTTCTAAATTTACTTCTTCAAATAGTTGCTCTCAAGGATTCATTTGACTAAAGTCAGGTAAAGATTCAAGAGCTTTGGCTAGTGCGTTTTTTACTTCACCAATTGAAAAAGATAACATACTGGTTAATTGGTTACATTAGTAAATATTTGCTACCAAAAATCTTAACTTAACCAGCAATAAAATTAACTCAGTAATTTTACTCCAATTTATCAAGAACAAGATTTATCTAAATTTAAGTGTAATTTCTCACTGCACCACCTCCCGCACCCGCAACCTCACTGCAAACCCTTGCGAATGCCGTTGCATACTTTCCACCAACGGGTAAACCTGCAAAAACCCAAGTTCCATTGGTTCTACTACCAAACTTAAAATCGCTAACTTCAAATCACCTCTCGCATCAGGAGGCGCTATCAGCAAAACAGATGCACCACTTTTAAATGCCTCCTCTACCTGTTCCCGCCAGTCAGCGTTACCCAGCCAAACTGTGCGATCGCCCACTTGCAACACATCCAGCAACAGTTCTCTATCTGCATCGGGAAGCACGGCAAAGGGATTGTAGGAAGATAAGGTACGAGAACGAACTACATTCCCCCTTGCCCACAACAGCCCATAAATCATTTGAAACCGCCAATAGGGGTTAGGTTGCACTCCTCCAAAATGCAACAATGCCCGATCCAATCGGTCATCATGACTAAGTACATAGGCAAAAACCCGTGCATCAATCTCAATACCGAATCGTTCTTCTTCATGCCACAAACAAATCAAATCCAGCAGCAGCAGATGAACAGAGAACAAAATAGAAAAGGTATCATAGGCATCAATTTATTGGAGTGGAAGCCATGATTAAGAACGAGCATCAGTTAATGGTAACTCAGTCTTGGGTAGAAAAATTTCAACAAGCTATTATTACTTTGTACCAAAATGAAGAGAAAAGGCTACTAGACCCTGAAGGTTGGCAATTATTGATAGATTCTTACTTTGCTCACATCAAAAATCTTCGGTCAGAAATAGCAGAATATGAATCTTTCAAAAACCACAACCCAGAAAGTCCCCTAATCTTGCAAAGTGTTAACCTGAGCTTAGACGATATTGGTGAGATTCTCATCAAAGTGAGAATTGCTAAAAAAATTACAGAAAAAGAACTGGCTGCACTCACCCGATTAACTGAAGAGCAAATAAGAAAATATGAAAATAAAGATTATCAAAATGCTAGTTTCGACACTGTGATCGAAGTAGCTAATGCCTTGGGTATTAAGTTACAACATTGTATTGTTATTTCAGATATTAACGACTTTCTGAACGGTCAACTGATGGAAGTACGGCAATCTGAGAATGTGGACGCCGAAATTAAAGCAGTATCTTAATCTGATTGATTGCAACCGCCTTGCTGTGTAATTTTTTACTTAGTGTTGCCCATGTGCGATCGCCTGTGACGACCCATGAAAAAAGAAAAAAACGGAACCATACCCCTTGAGGATTTTAATCTCCAAGACGATAGCCAACCCTCTACAATAGAGACTGTAGGCAATCATAACAAACCTCAGCAAGGGTCACAGGTATTGCAACAGATTAAAAAGAAATTACAGCCATTTGTGGGAATTAGACAATATACAAGTCAACTATCGCCTAAATTAGCAAACCCAGGATTTATCAAGCGTTCTCGTCTAATTTATAATAAGCTTTGTCCAGATTTAATTAAATACTATCCTGGTTGGTATATTGCCATTGAGCCAGACAGTGGCGATTATTTCCTCAACCCTAATAAAGCAGTCGCTCAGCAGTTAGCGCGTCAAAGGCACCAAGAACAACTGATTTGTACATTTCAATTGATTGCAACAGGAGTAGTGTAGTAAAACTTGATCGAAGGTAAATTTGGTAGCAAGGGCGAGCTATTTTTTGAAATTGATTTGATGACATCTGACGGATTAATTATCACAGTTGATGCACTGCTGGACACGGGTTTTACAGACTGGTTAGCGATTAATAATCAAGATGCTGAAAGTTTAGGTTGGCAGCTTGTTAACAATGAAGAAAGCAGGCGCACAGCACAGGGGGAAACACAGTTTAATGTTTACGCAGGAACGTCAAACTCTCCAGACTACTTATAGAAAAAATTTGCCTCTGCAATTTAAGCAGGTGCGTTACACTGCGTTAACGCACCCTACAAATTAGGGAACAATCAGCACTGGGCAAGGAGAAAGGTTGATTATGCAGCTAATGATGATATCATGTGCACCCTCTTCAGTCAAGCCTAATCCCCGACAACCCATGACGCAACCACAATTCCCACAGGATTACCAACTCCCCTCACTAAAGCAATCAAAGCATCGTTACAAATGACAATATGAGATGGTTGTAATGACCAGGTAATAGGCAGAAACTTACTATTTTATAACTCTTGCACTATGAGAAAATTGAAAAAAGAGGATAAAACCAAATGTCTAAAGAATTAAATGACTTAATGAGAGGAGCAGATGCACTCACACCCGATGAGCAATTGCGTCTAATCTTGTACTTAACGCAAAGACTACAAAATTGCGAAATTCAACGCAAACCACGCCGCAAAGTCACTGAATTTGCCGGAATAGCACCCAATTTACTAGGAGGTATGGATGCTCAGGAATACGTTACACGTATAAGGCGTGGAGAGTTTCCGGATTTAGAAATTGCAGAAATGGAATCAAGGAAAGAGGAGTGAACATTACAGAGAGTTTACAGGGTGTAACGCGCCTGTTTCTGGACACTGCACCAGTTATTTACTACGTTGAACAAAACCCACAATACTTTGCATCCGCTAGTGTAGTATTCAATCATATTTTGAACGCTGCACCAATCGGTGTCGCTTCACCCATTACGTTAGCTGAGTCTCTAGTTCAGCCCTATCGTTTGGGACAAACTGAGTTACAGCAACAGTTCATCGAACTGATGACGGAGACTGAAAACATTGAATTTGTACCAATTGATCGGCAAAATATGGCACTAGATGCTGCTCAAATTAGAGCCAGGTACAATCTACAATTGCTTGATGCTTTTCAAATTGTTACAGCCCTAGCATCTGGCTGTGAAGCATTTTTAACCAATGATGTGATATTTAGGCGCGTTACAGAATTGCGCGTGTTAATGCTAAATGACTTTAATACCAATGAATAAGCAAGAATTTTCAAAGAAGTTGAAGCAGGTGCGTTACACTGCGTTAACGCACCCGATAAATTAGGGAACAATCAGCACTGGGCAAGGGGAAAGGTTGATTACGCGGCTGGTAACGCTATCATGTGCCCCCTCTTCAGTCAAGCCTAATCCCCGACAACCCATGACGATTAAATCTGCCCCGAGTTCATCTGCAACATCGCAGATGGTGAAGGCAGGCTTGCCTTGCTGTTCAATTGTTTCGGCTGGAATTCCTAGCTCAGAAAACAGAGATTTGGCACTTTCTAGAAGTTGGGCAACTGTCTCAGGTGAGGACATTACCTCTTCACTCTTGCTCTCTGGAGTGGATTCTTCCACCACACTCAGCAGCACTAAGCGACTGCTGTACTTTTGCACGATATTGGCAACCACTTCAGCGGCTTCCCGTGCTTCCCGGCTGTGATCGATTGGAAATAGAACTGTCTTGAACATAGGTTTCACCTCCGCGCCCCCGACTCCGGTAAAATCTGGATGGGTCTACTTAAAAAACATAACAAAAAGGCAATCAGGAGATTTGTGCTATGCCAAAAAAAACTTTAGCAAATTTATCTGCAGCAGATTTATCCGGTAAACGCGCCCTGGTACGGGTTGATTTTAACGTTCCTGTAGATGATGTCGGCAACATTACAGATGATACTCGCATCCGCGCTGCTCTACCGACAATCCAGGATCTGAGGCAGAAGGGAGCTAAGGTAATTCTAGTCAGCCATTTTGGACGTCCCAAGGGTGTGGATGACAAACTGCGCTTAACTCCAGTTGCCAAGCGCCTTTCAGAGTTATTGGGGCAAGAAGTCATTAAAACCAATGACTCCGTCGGCGATGAGGTGGCGGCTGGAGTGGCGGCGTTACAAAATGGACAAGTGCTGTTACTGGAAAATGTTCGCTTTTACAAAGAAGAGGAGCAAAACGACAAAGAGTTCGCTAAAAAATTAGCAGATAATGCTGATTTATATGTAAATGACGCCTTTGGAACTGCACATCGCGCTCATGCTTCTACTGAAGGAGTGACTCACTACCTCAGTCCCTCTGTTGCTGGATATTTGATAGAAAAAGAATTGCAGTACCTGCAAAACGCGATCGAAAATCCCCAACGTCCCTTGGCAGCGATTATCGGTGGTTCTAAAGTTTCCAGTAAAATTGGCGTGATTGAAACCCTACTAGAGAAATGCGACAAGCTACTCCTAGGCGGTGGGATGATTTTCACCTTCTACAAAGCCCGTGGTTTGAATGTCGGTAAGTCGCTGGTAGAAGACGACAAGCTAGAACTGGCGAAGTCTTTGGAAGCAAAGGCAAAACAACGCGGCGTTGACTTGCTGCTACCTACAGATGTGGTAGTGGCAGATAAATTTGCCCCTGATGCCAACGCACAAACTGTCAGCATTGACAACATCCCTGAGGGTTGGATGGGTCTGGATATTGGTCCTGATTCGGTGAAAACTTTCCAACAAGCCCTTGCAGATTGCAAGACGGTGATTTGGAACGGTCCAATGGGTGTGTTTGAGTTTGATAAGTTCGCCGCAGGTACAGAAGCGATCGCCCATACCTTAGCCGACATCAGCAAACAAGGCGCAACCACCATCATCGGTGGTGGCGACTCTGTGGCGGCTGTGGAAAAGGTCGGGTTAGCCGAGCAAATGAGCCACATCTCCACTGGTGGTGGCGCTAGCTTGGAGTTACTCGAAGGTAAGGTATTGCCCGGGATCGCCGCTTTACATGATGCTTAGTTGGTAATTGGTAGTTGCTAATTGCTAATTGCTAATTGCTAATTGTTACCATTAGCGATTAGCAATTAGCGATTAGCCCTCAATAATTTGCGTTTAGATCACTACAGTGGAGAAAGTTGTGGATTCCAAGTGGCTGGAATGGTTGAAAAAGTTACAAGCGATCGCTCAAAATGGTCTAACCTATTCAGAAAATCCTTTTGACATCGAACGCTTCAAATCACTACAGGCGATCGCTGCTGAAATCATGGCAACTTACACTAACGTGGAACACAGCTATATCCTCGATTTATTTGCCCGTGAGGTAGGATACGCAACTCCCAAAGTTGACGTGCGAGCAGCAGTGTTTCGTGACAATACTATATTACTGGTGAAGGAACGATCTGACGGCTGCTGGACTTTACCTGGTGGATGGGGTGATGTTGGCGAGTCGCCTAGCGAGGTAGCCGTTAAAGAAGCGTATGAAGAATCGGGCTATCATACTCGTGCAGTTAAACTCCTAGCTGTCTATGACAGAGACAAGCAGGGACATCCACCGTTTCCGTACTACATCTACAAGCTCTTTTTTCTGTGCGAACTTGTCGGTGGTTCTCCGTCGCCTAGCATAGAGACTGAGGAAGTTGAGTTTTTTCCCGAAGATGGAATTCCAGAACTGTCACTAGGGCGTGTGACGCCTGCGCAAATCACCAGACTTTTCGAGCATTACCGCAATCCAGATTTGCCGACAGACTTTGATTAAGGGAGTTCTGAAGACCAAAGCGGGAAGTTTACCATGAACTACCGCTCCGGAGAGTGAAATAACCCTGCATAGAAGCTTTTTTAACCTTTTCTTGATAATTTAGCTCTTCAAAAGCGAGCAAATCCTGAAAATATTGCTCTTAATGACACAGGGAAACCTGAATTATTACCCTGCATAATATTCTGCCTGAACAAAATCAAAAGAATTAACAATAAAATCAAAATTTTGTTCATGCTCAACATAAATTTTATTTGTATAGTTTAGTTAAGTGTGTTTTTTAATTTGATTTTTGTCAACTACAGGACTTACGCAAAAATTGCCAAAAAGCTTATTTTATCAAACCGCAAAGACGCTCTTGTGCGCCAAGAATTCTTAGCGTGTGCGTAAGTCCTAAACTAATACCGTTTCTCTGTAAAGGTACACACTATTTCATCCCCGCCTGTCGTTGTCTCCCTCCTATGGGGGTAATTGCAGGGATATCATATTAAGTGCAACCTTATAGAGAATTGGTATAAAGCTCTATTGATTAGGAGCATCTTAATTACAAGTAAATCTTAACTTGCTGTCAAAAATATTTCTGTAGTTAGAGATTAGTATCTCTTTATTGAAGATGAAAGTAAAAAAACGCTTTCATTTACGTTGTTGATATTCCTCTTGATTGGGGAATTTCAGTTTGAGCAATAGGAGTTTAATTCTGATGGCAACTTCTGACCATACCAGCAATTTAAGTGGTAACGGCAATTTTTCTTTCAGTAATGGCAAATGGCAGTCCGCCGATGGCAGTACTTTAGATGGTGGCGGTGCTGGTGGTGCCAGCGGTGGCTTCGGTGCTGGGAGTACTGGTGGTAGTAATCCCTTCGCTTCCTTCAGCGGTGGTGGCAACTCATCTACAACCAGTAACGATGGACAGTATGCCTACAAATATGAGCGACCACTCGACGAGCGGGCTTTAACTGATACTAATAACCCGTTCAATCAATTGGTTGGAGTTCTTGGCGGTGACACCAGCACATTAGGTGGTGGTGGCAACCCCTTTGCTGGTGGTAACGCATCTGGCGGTGACAATGCCTCCAGTGCTAACAATGCCGCAGCTGGTGGCAACCCTTTTGCTGGTGGTAGCGCATCTGGTGGTGATAGTGCTGGGAGTGCTAATAATGCCGCAGCTGGTGGCAATCCTTTTGCTGGTGGTAGCGCATCTGGTGGTGATAGTGCTGGGAGTGCTAATAATGCCGCCCTTAGCGCCAACCTCCCCGGTAACTTACCATTTGGCAGCACTCCCCCCTCGAAAGAGAGTGGTAGCAACTTACCTGAAAGTGGCAACGGTCTACCTGTACCTTATAACAGCAACAACTGGACATCTGATCTTCAAAAATTAGATGGTGCAAATGCCACCAATAACAGTGGTCAAGGTAACGGTAATTGGAACTACGGTAGCAACAACACAACCAACGGTAATGGTAACTGGAATTTTGCCAGTGGCAGCACAACCAACGGTAACGGTAATTGGAACTACGGTGATGGCGGCAAAACCGACGGTAATGGTAACTGGGGCTTTGGTAGTGGCAACACAACCAAAGGTAACGGTAACTGGAACTTAGGCGATAACAACGACATCACTGGTAATGCCAATAGACCTAGTGGTAGCAACGACGAACTCCTTGGTAATGGCAACACTGCCAATGTCAGTAACAGCAATCTCCTTGGAAACCGGATTGAAGCCAGTGGTGATGGTCAAACACTCATTGGTAATGAAGGCTGGAATTTCTCTGTTAGTGGTGGACTGACATCGCTAGGTAGTGGTACGCCAAGCCAAGCGATCGGCACTGATGTTAGCACTTTAGTCAACAGTCCTGACCTGGTAAAATCCGCCATGTCAAATCCAGGCTACAACAACCCGAATTATGATTTCTCTGCCATAGTCTAAAACTTTGTAGCAGACCATCGCCAGTTTTTGCATCGGTAAGCCTGTCTATTAGACATCTTCAGAAATGATGTAGGGGCGAACGGCTGTTCGCCCCTACATAAAGTTTTAACGAACGCATAATTAATTTTCGCGAACTGTCTATTAGACCTCTCCAGAAATTAACTGTGCTTTGTCTACAACCGTTGTAGAACGCCGCGCGTTCATACATGATCGCCACGAATTCCTCATCTTCCTACTAAGGTGTTGTTTCAGTGGTGGGAGTTGATGTGGGCGTAGGTTTAGGTATGACGGTTGCGGTGGGAGTTGATGTGGGCGTAGGTGTAGGTATGACGGTTGCGGTGGGAGTTGGTGTGGGCGATGGAGGTGGTGTGGGATTTTCTGCTCTCAACCCCAGCAGATAATCTACTGGTTCTGATGCTGTGGAGACAATGACAAATTCATAAAACCCGTCTTCTGGTAGCTTAACTGACAAATTGCGTTGTGTAGATTTTTCCAAAAATTTGATTTTGCCAGAGGGAGAATAAACTGACAGTAAAACTTTGGGACTTGCTTCTAGCTTCAAGTCCATTAATTGATTTTTGGCAAGTCCAGCGATAAAAATTTTGCCATCTGCGCTTTTGAGAGTGCCGTTGACTGTTTTGCTCGTAGCACCCTTTTCAAAAACAATTTTCTGGAAAGCACTGTTAGCGAGGATAGCATTGAGTTTGTCATGGACAAATCCGTGCCAAACTTGTCCGATGGGTTGATTGATAAAATTCTTGCCGCGCTGTTCGGGAAATTGCTCAAAGAATGCCGCATCCCCTAAATCATATAAAGAACGACTACCAACATTAATTTGGTTAACTTCCACCTTCCAGCGATCGCGTTCAGCAGCCGTATAAGTACCTAGTTGCTGACGTGCATTTGAACTCAGGATCGCCAGCTTTTCCAACAATTCCCCAGCTGTTTTATCCCACTCTGCTCGTAAACTCTCATCTTTAGGACTGTCGCTCAAAGTGCGTCCCCCTAAAGAGGGATTTCTGTCCCGGAAAACTTGATTTACCAACTTAACGTAGAAATTGTAGTCAATACCTAACTGTTGTCGGCGATCGCGTAATCTTTGTTTGCGCTGTCGTTCGGCTGGTGAATATTTCGCAAACGGATCGGTTGGTTGGGATAAGGTTGGATTTGCACTCTTATTTGGTGTGGGTTGCGGTGCGATAATCCTGGAAGAATCCCCACTATAGTGTGACTTGATCCAGCTAGTCACTGCCCACGAAACCACACCTGCAGTAATCATTAACACTAACGCTACCAGTAATGTTTTCCCTGGTGTCCATGAATTTTCAGAGGGAGTGGGTAGGGGCGGGGTTACCCCGCCCGTACGGGAGTGGGG
>CAXTSI010000110.1:0-19559 GCA_964246695.1 uncultured bacterium | reverse complement strand
ACTCCCCACTCCCCACTCCCCACTCCCGTGTTTCTTGAGAACACAGACAAGCGAGCGGTAAAATGTGGGAATAGTATTCTTTAAAACTCAAGATGGCTAATATCGTCAAACAGCCGTGCGATGAAGGAGTGATTCGCTCAGCACCATGCACTGTCCCTTGCTCTAGAAATGTCGGACGGTGGGTGCTAGCGGCAACTATCCTGGGTTCGAGCATGGCGATGATTGATGGTACGGTCGTTAATGTGGCACTTCCGGTATTGCAATCAGAGTTAAAAGCAACCTCTACGGACGTCCAGTGGATTGTTGAGTCTTATGCACTGTTTCTTGCAGCATTAATTTTGGTAGGTGGGTCATTAGGCGATCGCTTCGGACGCAGAAGCATCTTTGCTTGCGGTATTGCCCTCTTCACCTTAGCCTCGGTGTGGTGCGGTCTGGTTCCAAATGTCAATCAGCTAATTATTGCCAGGGCAGTTCAGGGAATTGGCGGTGCATTGCTTGTTCCCGGCAGTTTAGCAATTATTAGTGCCTCGTTTAGTCATGTTTATTGGTGTTGGGCTGGCTTTGGCAAGTGCGATCGTTGCTTTATTGATGATTAAAAAGCAGCAAAAAGCAGTTTAAATATCGCAAAGGGTTTTTTCCGAATATGAAGATTTTCTTAGAAACAGAGCGATTGATTCTGCGTCAATTAACAGAAGATGATGCTGATAACTTGTTTGAGCTTGACAGTGACCCTGAGGTCGTCCGTTGCGACCTATCACTTTTCCGATTTTTCAGCTAACATGCTTTCCAACTCTGTAATTCGAGCTTGAAGCTTGCCAACAACTTCTGCCACCTCAGTTTCCGAGTAACGAATCGGAATGTGTTGGGGGCAGTTCCAATTCCAAGCCTCCACTCGAAAGAGAATCGCTCGTTCAACTACAGCAGGATAGCTAGGGTCACGCAGGCTATCAATAAACTGCTGCTCGTCCTCCACAATAGCACGACCCCAAATTTTCAATCGCCTGCGGTTGCGATAGTCCATCAAAAAGATGAATGCCTTATCGTTCTCTGACAGATTGCCAATGGTGATATACTGTGCATTACCTTTGTAGTCCGCAAATGCAAGGGTCTGCTCATCGAGTACCTTCAAGAAACCAGGGAGACCTCCCCGAAACTGAATATAAGGCCAACCATTGGCGCTGACTGTCCCTAGGTAGAAGCTGTCACAAGCGGCAATGAATTCGAGCATTTCCTCAGTAATTTTGTCGTTGGACGGTCCACTTTCCTCAAAGCGGGCATAAGTTTGTCGCGAACCGTGACGTGCTTGGGCAGCTTTAACCGCAGGAGTAAATGCAATCTGAGTAAATTTACGGGGCATGTATAGCTGTTCTCCATTTAGTGTCATTTGTAGGGGCACAGCATTGCTGTGCCCATAGCGCCGAAATATATCCAGCAATTGGGCAATTACTGCGTCTTTGGACATTCACTCACCAAGGGAAAAATTTTGGCTCCTCTCCTTAATATTATACAGAACGTTCGGTTAAATATTTTTTTACTAACCGTTTGGTACAAAAGCAACCGCAACAACGCGAGTGTAGAAGCGCTCTTCGATACCCAGAGATGAGGAAGATACGAAAGATGTACTGATATGCTATTTTGATATCGCTTTCAGGGATAATTGCTTTTAGATTAGCAGCCTGAGCGGAGAAACCACCATGACATCTCCAGAAATAGTCATATGGCTAGAAGAACGCACAGCTTTAGGAATTTTGTCGCCTGCGCCCTTGAGTGCGATCGCTCAAGTTATTGAACAACAAGTGGTGCCAGCAAACCACCGTTTAGTTACTGAAGGCACACCTCCAGAAGCACTATACATTCTCCTAGAAGGTAAGCTCGAAAGCGATAGCAGCAATCAAGCCAACCCAGCCTTAGCGCTTGGGTTCCTCCCCGGAGCAGTCATTCACCTACAAGAACTACTATTGGATGAGTTGGCTGTGCGTACAATTACTACTGTAACAGAATGCCACTTGTGGGTTGTGCCTGCTGCTAAATTTCGAGAAATCGCCATCCAATACCCTGAAATTGCTCAAGCTGTTTCTCGCCAGATGGCTCAAGAATTGGCGCAACTAACATCTGCCCTCACCTACGAACAAGAACGTTCCATAGCCTTGCGACCCTATTTAGTCACAAAGGCGCAACGCGGAATCGTGGGGACAAGTCGCTATGCAGTGCGTCTGCGAGAGGAAATTAGAAAAGCTGCGACAGATCGCCGGTCGGTATTGATTTTTGGGGAACCAGGATTAGAAAAAGATAACATAGCTGCCCTGATCCACTTTGGTTCTGCAAAGCGGCGAGAACCAATTATTAAAGTTAACTGTGGTATTCTTCAGACTAGCGGTGCAGATTTGTTTGGTCGTGCTGGAGGTAAACCAGGATTGTTGGAATGGTTGGGGGAAGGCACTCTAGTACTCAACAACATCCAAGAAACACCCCCAGATTTGTTGCCATTATTGACTAATTTAATACAAGATAATACGTACAATCCCGTAAGCCGTTCGGGAGAACCAACTGCCGAACCTCGTGTCAGTAGAGCAAGGATATTGATAGTTGCGGAAAAAACTCAGCCGAAAGTAGAGCGTGCTGTTGGTCAAATCATCAAAGTGCCACCGCTACGGGTACGAAAAACTGATATCAGAGCGCAGGTAGAATACTACATTAGTCTCTACACTCGGGCGAGAGGTATTCCTAAACCTAAAGTTACACCAGAAGCTTTACGCCGCTTGCAGTCGTATGATTTTCCAGGCAACCTCAAAGAGTTGCAAAATTTGGTGGAACGGGCGATTGTGCAAGCAGGGGAGGAAAAAGAACTCACAGAAGAAATTTTCTGGCCAGCCCAAAGCAAGAAAAAGCAATTTCGCGTGAATCTTTTGAATGCCTATCCTGGTTTACGGCGTTTTCTACGTAGTCCTTGGTGGCCAGATCGGATTAACTATGGCTTTACTTTAACTGCGTTTGCCATTACTGTTGGGGTGCTGTTTTTTGGTCCGCAAACTCGCGATCGCAACTTTGCTTTAAATCTATTTTGGGCTTGGTGGTGGCCTTTCTTCCTGCTCGCATTTCCCTTTTTAGGTCGCGTTTGGTGTGCCGTCTGTCCCTTCATGATTTACGGGGAAGTGACGCAAAAGCTGTCTTTATGGCTGTTTCCTCGACAACTTAAGCGCTGGCCCAGACAAGAAGCTGAAAAATGGGGTGGATGGTTTCTGTTTGGGTTGTTTACCTTGATTTTCTTGTGGGAAGAACTCTGGAACTTAGAAAATACTGCCTACCTCTCTGCTTGTTTACTGCTGTTAATTACCGCTGGGGCGATGATTTTCTCTGCTATTTTTGAGCGGCGGTTTTGGTGTCGGTATCTTTGCCCGATTGGTGGGATGAATGGTTTATTTGCCAAATTGTCGATGACTGAATTACGGGCACAACAGGGTATCTGTTCTGCAACTTGCACCACGTATCAATGCTACAAAGGTGGACCCCAAAAAGGTGAAGGGATGGAAACTGGAGGGTGTCCGTTGTACTCTCACCCAGCGCAGTTGGAAGATAACAGAGACTGTGTGCTGTGCATGACTTGTCTCAAAGCCTGTCCCCACCGTTCCGTGGAGTTGAATTTACGTCCCCCTGGAATTGAACTGTGGACAACTCATGTACCTCACAGTTATGAAGTAGCACTGTTGTTTTTACTATTAGGTGGAGTGTATCTCCATCATTTACCCCAGTTGCAATCTTGGTTGGGATTGCAACTGGATTTAACACAGTTTTTGCCCCACTTGGGGTTATCACTCCTGGCTTTGATTATCCCTGCTGCTGTGCCAATTGCAGCATACGGCTTGATGCAAGTTTTTTACTGGTTAAATAATAAAATCCAAAATTCAAAATCCAAAATCCAAAATCGCTGTAAGCCTCGACCATTTGTAGAGCTTGCCTATGGCTACTTACCATTAGTGTTGGGTGGTAATGTGGCTCACTATCTGCGTTTGGGCTTGGGTGAAGGAGGGCGGATTTTACCTGTGACTTTTGCTACTTTTGGTCTTATGGGTGAGCAATTACCTATTTTAGTAGCTCATCCAGCGGTGATTGACTTTTTGCAGGGTGCTACTCTAATTTTTTCAGTTTTGTTAACTGTAGTGTTAACGCAAAAAATTGCTCGTCAACCGATGCGATCGCAAATGACGCAACACTTAGCAGCAATCGCCTTAGGAGTAAGTCTGTGGGCGCTTATTATATCTGGCTAATGGTAAAAAACAATTTTTTCTAATAGGTTGCCTTGCTTAAATTCAAGCATAATAAATTTATCTAGCTATCAATTCAATTTTCCAAAAGGGGGCTAACTTTGACCAAAGAATTACTAATTTGTAATTCGTAATTCGTAATTAAAAAGGGTACAAGCCTCATACTCCTGTCTCCCCTGCCGTAAGATTAGTGGTAGTCTTCAATGTCGATTATTGTGAGGTAGTTTCCCTGTTCATCCTCATCCACTGTTACGATTAGACGCCAGCGCACTTAGTAATGGAATTGACATTCAAATTTCCTGGTGCAAGATATAAGAGCGTTTCATAAATTCGTGGCGTTTTGGCTCCCATTGACCCTCACCCTAACCCTCTCCCAAGAGGGAGAGGGAAAAGAATTTAGCTCCCTTCTCCCTATTGGGAGAAGGGTCGGGGATGAGGGCACACAAAAATCATTTCGCCATGAACTTGTGCAATTCTGTACTAAGTTAAGTGGAACACCTACAGCAAAAGAAAGCTCTCTTGATGCCGATTTGATAATTTGCGCTCAATGGCGAATACTAGCTGCACAGCATCTAGGGCAAATGAGTATAATCGCTACTACGAATGTCAAGCATTTGAGTAGATTTGCCACTGCCAGCAGGTGGCAAGATATTTTAATATAGAACCGCAATATAGCCCTGCGACTTCCCATACGATCGGTTCGCCCTTGACTATCTCCAGGAATTATTATCACCATTAGGCTCATTAGAAACAAGTAGGGATGTGGCTTCAGAAGTAAGAGAAATCGATGTTTACTTTGCACCTATGTCCCAACCACAAATTGATAGTTGTGACGAAAAATATTGATGATATAAATTGCTACTCGGACTCCAATCATCGCTTTGTGTCTTTACTAACCCCATGCTCTGTAATTTAAACGCCTCATGGGATTTTAGTCTCACAGGAGCGATCGCCGTTACTACCGTGCGGAAAGTAGCAGCTTGTTATAGACGCTCCCTCACCCAAGATCTAAATGCTTTCATAGTCGCATTTCTGCCAAAATTAGTCCTTGCCAAATACTCTGGAATCACCTCAGCAATTAGTAAATTAGGGAAAATGCGACTAGTATTAGATTCAACATATTTACCATCTTGAAGCACGTTGATTTCTAGCTTCCGTCCATTCCATCGCCATAGTTCAGGCACTCCCAACGCTTCATAATTACGAAAGCGAGTGCGGGAAGTAATATCAATTTCAATCGCTAAATCTGGGGGAGGGTCTGCTTCTAAATTGATTCTCTTCTTACCTCTGACAGCAGCTTCATTTTGGATATAGAAACAATCGTCAGGTTCTACACCTTCTGTCATATTTTCTTTAACAAAAGTAGTAGACCCCAAACTCCAAAATTCAATGTCTAGTTCTTCAAGTAATGCTTTTACCAAGTCGCCAATGATGACTTTGGCAGCTTCATGTTCTGGTAGGGGTGTCATGATTTCCAGTATCCCTTGACTATAAGATACTCTAGAACTGCGATTTTCTCCTAGCTCTTCTAAAATGTGTTTGTACATTTGCCAAGAGACATTTTTAATCAACAATTGATGACCAGGGGAAACGATTAATTGATTTAATTCCAGTAGCATAAGTTGACTCCTAATATGATGCACACCATTTGAGGAATCCTGACAACATGGCTGTTGTTTCTAGCATGATAGCTATATCTGGCAGACCTGAGGCTATCTTTTATGAACCCAAGGTACAAAAGAACGGGAATTTAAACTCATCCCAAGAGAGCGCATGGAGTGGGATTTCGTGGGCATGGGGGAGCCGGTCGTTGCTTTGAATATCGACGGAGGAAAGACGGAACACGAGAAATCATCTGCGAAGTTCCTTGTAGATGACCACGCAAAGCGTGGTCATGCATCTTTTGGAGGCGCTGACTTGTAAATTATACCCTTTCTCCAAAAAATGACTACAAATGTTCTTGGCTTGTAGAACCCGCGCCACATTGTAAGGGCGGGGATACCCCGCCCCTACGGTTATATTGTGGTCAACCTGAATGAAATCCGCTGTATTTACATTTTTTGCTATCGTTTAGCTCTTAACTCTACCATTTTCCTAATTCAAGCGACACCAGAGGCAAATGCTTTTAATTAGGGTACGGAACGAGCGTCACCCTTCGGGCGTCGCGTCTCTACACAACCTAAAATTCCCAACGATAACCCTTAACTGAACTGTATTGCTATATATGCGCCCAGTTTGCTTGAGCAGACTTTAGCTATCAGCCAGGAGATTTATTTCCAGGTGACAGATATTGCAGTAGGTTTGGAAACACCTAAAACCGCTAGGAATGAAAAGGTAATATCAGTAGATTTAACGAAGCAATCTGTAAATATTTTGCCTTATAAACGTTATTGAGTAACCTAGCGTGAGGGTGAAGGGTGCAGAATTTCTTAGATTGGCTGATAGCAGGTTCACTTACATTAGCGGTAGGTGCAACAGCATCCTTTGCGATCCCAGGAGGAGGAGCTGGTGGAGCTTTGCTAGGAAGCACTACAGGAGCGGTTCTGGGAGCAGCTATTTCCAGTAAACGACAAGACGATAAACAACAGGAAACAGAGATTCAGTTAAAGGTGCTCAAGGAGCAGTCAGCTAAACAAGACGAGTTGCAAAAGTTAAATACACAACTGACAATCCTGAAACCACAGGTGGCGGAACTCCGAAAGGAGCAAGCAGCACTAGCAGCAATTGAAGGGCAATTTGTTCAAAAGCAAGCAGAATTGCAGCAGCTTGAGCAGAGAGTGACAACCCTCAATCAGCAAAGGGGAGAACTAGAACGGCGAATTGCTGCAATAAACCAACAACAACCTAACTTATCTACCTTGGAACAACTGCAAGTACAAATTGAGCAGTTCAAGCTTGATAAAAGTGGCTTAGAAGGTCAAATTAATGCTCTAAGTTCTCAGATTGAGTCTCTGGAAGCACAAAAGCGATCGCTCCTCAGCATTGAGTCAGAATTTGTTGCTAAAACAACACAGTTAGAATTACTCAACAAACAGATCCAATATTTAGAAACTAAATCTCAGCAACTGGAACAACGAGCAGTTGAATTGGAATTGTTACGATCTACCTATGATGGGTTGTTCAGCCAGAAACAAAGCTTTGAAGAACGAGTTAATCAGCTAAAACCAGAAATAGACAGACTAGAAGCTGAAAAACAACGCATCTTGCAAGCAATTCAACAAAATCAGCTAGAGTACCAAAAGATTGAAGCATTGCGGCAAAAATTGCATAGTTTTAAAATTGAAATTAGGGATAAAGAGTCGCAATTAAGGGAACTGGAAAGAGAAATTCAGCATTTGAATAATGTTAAAGCTGAAATCGAAGAAAATAACGCTCGTCTAAAGCAAGAAAAAGAGGAACTGCTTGCAGAAATTAGATGCTTGAAGGGAGAAATAGACAATCTGCAAAACAGCGCCACAGTAGCACTACGTTCTTTGAGAGAACCACTCTGGTTAATCCCACCAGACAACAAGATGAATCTCAGTAACACTACGCAAGACGAACAGCGTTTTTTGGAAAATTTTATCAGCTATATTCAGTCTCAGGGATTAGCTTTTCCAAAGCGAGTCATTCAAGCTTTCCATACCTCGCTGAAAGTACAGGATATTTCAGCTTTAGTTATCTTAGCTGGAATTAGCGGCACCGGCAAAAGCGAACTGCCACAGCGATACGCTGATTTCGTTGGGGCGAAGTTGTTAACTTTGGCTGTACAGCCTCGCTGGGATTCTCCTCAAGATTTGCAAGGCTTTTATAACTATGTGGAGAAAAAGTTTAAGCCGACTGATTTAATGCGTGGACTGTATCAATATAATCACGATTCAGCTATGAATGACAGAATGGTGATTGTACTGCTGGATGAGATGAATTTGGCGCGAGTTGAATATTACTTTAGTGAGTTCCTTTCTAAATTAGAAACTCGTCGCAGTCGTCCAACTTATTTAGAAATCGACGTTGGTAGCTTACCACTCAAAGATGATGAACGTAAGCTAAAAATACCCAAGCAGTTCTTGTTTGTGGGAACAATGAATGAGGATGAAACTACCCAGTCTTTATCAGATAAGGTACTAGACAGAGCCAATGTTATCACTTTTGGTAAACCACAAAAATTGCAATTGCGTCAAGATAATCAAATTCAAAATGGCAATAATAGACCTTCAGGATACTTGACTTACTCTGATTTTCAAAGATGGACAAGAAAACCTGAATCCAATTCTCAAGTTGTAGAGAAGGTTAAATCGTATCTTGATAGAACGAATCAAGTGATGGAAAAAATGGGGCATCCTTTTGCCCACCGCGTTTATCAGTCGATTACTCAGTATGTGGTGAATTATCCGGTGGTATCAGGAGACTTTAAGTTTGCCCTTGCGGATCAATTTGGGCAGAAATTATTACCTAAATTGCGGGGAGTGATGATTGACGAAGTTCACGAAGAGTTGGATAACCTAGAGAAAATTATTGTAGAGATTGGTGATTCTCCCTTGATAGAAGCGTTTACTAAAGCCCGTGAAGGACGTTACGGACAATTTCATTGGCAAGGATTAGTTTATCAGGATGAGCCAGCAAAATGAGACTTTATCCTAGCCTGTTTGCCTATTTGAATAACTGTCAGCATGTTCCAGAGAGTACTCTGTTACATGCAAGCGATCGCCCAATAATTGCTCTAGATTCACAAGAGGATTTTTCCGGTCAACCTTTTTTAATTCCTCTTGGTGATGGAGTTTATGAAATTGCTTTTCCTTATCTAAAACCAAGGGACATAGGGCATCACGATCATCAGTTAGAGTACATCTTTAATTTATCGATTAGTAGTCAATTGTACAGGCTGCGTGTCACCGATGAAGTTTTAGATTTAGACACTATTAAGGAAGAGAACGAATTACAAGAGTGGGAAAACAAATTAGGAAAGCGTTTGGATAGTACAGCTGCTCTTTTAATTCGGCTTGGGGTTGGTATGTTTACAAGTTTCTTCGGATATCAGAAGACAAGACAGCCGACTATTCTATTAACCCAGTTACAGGAGAAGTTAGACAAAGTTAAGGTTGATGAGGCGAATCTTCCTATAGTTATTAGCCTTGAACGCCGATATCAACTTCGACGCAAGTTAGAAGCGATCGCCTCTAAACTCCGCTATCAACTTAGAAGGCAAGCAGAACTAATGCCTGTGGGTAGAATTCAAGAAATGGATTCCTATTGCCTCAGAGATTATATCCGTCGCCCTGGTATAACCGCTGTGGAAAAGGCAGGAGCAAAGCAAGAGTTAATGGCAATCCAGCGTTATCAAGATTATAACACGCCTGAAAACAAGTTTCTTGTTCATTTCAGTCAGATTTTATATTTCAATTGTTATCGATATGAGAGGAGTAGTGCGACGCAACATAGAGTAGAAGTCCAGAAATTTCGTTTAGTTATCGATTTGTTTAAGCAACAACCAGTAGTACAGAAAATTAAAGACAGACAATACCAATTTACTAAGCCCAACTATGTTTTACAGCAAAACCCCATATATAGAAGTTTCTATCTAGCTTATTTAGAATATCTTCATAAAAGAGATGAAAAAGAGCGTATTTGGTCATTTCGCAATCAATTACTAGCTGACACTGTCTATATATGTTTAACAGCAGCGCTGCTACGTTTTGAAGGAATAGGAGTAGATGCACTTTCTAGTATCCCTGGTAGTAAAAGTCCAGATAAAGGACGTTTTATCGAAGTTGGAAGTAGCATTAAAGCTAGGATATTTCTGCAAAATCAAGTTTACGTGTTCAGTTTGAGCAAGCCTTTTAAGAAACACGGGAGTGGGGGGAAGAGGGGGAGTAGTGGTGTTTGTTCCATTAATAACGGGTGGTGCGCCGCCAGTGGGGTTGCTTTTAAGGAACTCCTAAGCGATTGGCTGCTGACATGGGAAATTCACCAATTAGACTCAAAAGAGTTAGAAACTAAACGGTTTACCTTACCTCTTTGGGTGTTTTGGTATCGCCCGAACGATCAGGCGATCGCACAGTTATATAGATATTTACAAGAGCAACAGTATTTCCAGAAGGGATTGGTGTTTTATTTACAAGTTCCTCCCAACAGTTCCTCGCCCGTAGGTAAAATACAAAGTTTTTCTAACGGGAAATTATTGCTTTGTCAAATACCCGATCCCATAACAGCACAAGGATTTTCCAACACTGTTGCTTTTATGGCACATGTGATTAAATCAGCAGTGGAGTCTCCGGTATGAATGAGCGACAATTTTGGACTCAACTGCAACAATTAATCTACCCGTCAGAAATTGCTCAAGCGCAATGGGAAAGATTAGTACAGCTTCACGCTTCTCCACCGCTAGCAACTCAATTAATTATCCAGACGGTTTGTAACGGTGCTGTTTATTTGACAGAAAGATCGCCCTTAAATTTTCCCACTATCACCCCGGCTGTTTCTCTCAGTGCTAATCAACAGTTGGCATTAGAAATGGCTTTTTCTAACAGCGCGATCGCTTTGATTGTTGGTTCACCAGCCACAGGTAAAACCCGCATTGCCACAAATCTAGCTGATGCAGCAATTAACCTTTCCAAGCGTGTTCTACTTTTAACTCATCACAATGCTGCCCTCACAGCCTACCGCAACTTACCAGGGTATGCTTTCTGGTGCCAACACCAAGATTATCGCAACTGGCGAATTGAGGAACTGCGTTCTCGACATTTAGCCCAACCGCAAATGGATTACTTGCCGTTACACCTACTACCTGATGCGGAATTGGCAAAACTGCGAACACCAGCAAAACTGGAAAGATGGTTGCCAATTATTCAAACTACTTCACAGCAAAAACTGACTGAACTTTTACAGCAGGAATTTCCTGATTTGGAAACTGTACGAGTTCAACTGCTGGCTTATCGCCTCAAGCAATTAGAACCCTTGTTACAGCAGCAGTTAAAGTTGAGTCAGCTTTATAGCAATCTATCTGAACAAGTGATTACAGAACTTGCCGATCAACTAACCGAAAATTCACAAGTGCCAGTCTTGGGTACTGTTGCTCAGTTTATGCAGCCTCAGCATCAATGTCTGTGGCAAACTACCTTTGATTTAGTAATTGTGGAAGAGGCGCAGCATCTCACTTGGCTAGAACTAATGCTGCTGTCTGGATTGGGGCAGAAACTCGTCTTGTTTGGTGATGAAATGCCAAAACGTTCTCCTCAATCTTCTCAGCAGCAGTTATTTTTTACTCGCTTTCCCCACTGCTTCAACTGGCTAAGTCAGCACTTGCTTCCAGCTTATCGTTGTCAGCTGACAGAACAGTTTCGGCTACATCCAGAAATAGCCAAACTTGTTTATCCGGTAGTGTGCGATCGCTCGATTCTCACCCAACGTTCGCATGTTGATTATCATCTTTCCCAGCTAAGACATCGATTAGTTTGGCAAGATGTCCCTAATCTCAGATCTTGCACCAACCCCTGGCGAACGGACTCATGGAAAATCAAGGGTTTGAAACCCGCCTTCGCGGGTTTTGTCTGTGTAGCCGCGAATTCTATTCGCCAGGTGCAAGATGTCCCAAACCAGACAGCAGGGGAGCAAATTATGACATTTCTCCAACGCTTTGATCCGCAACTGAGTTCCCAAATTGGGATTATCACTTTTTGCGATCGACAGCGAGATTGGCTCAAAACTCACTCTCCTCAAGAGTTTTCTGAACTCCTAATTGGTACAGTGGCAGAATGGGCAGGAATTGAACGAGCGATCGCAATTGTAAGTTGTGTAGGAGATCCCGAAAATATACCTCCAGAAGCTATCAATATAGCCTTAACACGGGGACAAGAGTACCTGATTTTGTTTGGCGATTACGATGTTTGGTGGCAAGTTGGTTCCCCGATGCGAGCTTTATTAGCTCAAGGCGTACACAAAGAACGTATGGTGGTTTTATCATGAAAATTCAATGTCAACTGCAAGGCACGTTTCATCGCATACAGTTGAGTGGTACAGACTCAATCCCTGTATCTCTAGTTGATTTAATCCGAGAAGTGCAGGCGGTAGCGACTGAACACCGCAAGCGAGTACCCCAATTATTGCGTCAATCATTTGGCTTAAAATTTCTCCCAGAACAGGTTTTGATTAACTTGTTGCAGCAAGCGCAAGGCGTGGAGAGAGAAAGTCAACTGTATCAAGTGCCATCCTTGCAACTACTCCACCCTGTTGCATCTGACTTAACTTTGCAGGTTGCTAACACTTACCGCTATCAATTTACCTGCCCAGAAGCAACGTTTAATCTCACACCAGACAACCCACAAATTCCTGATTGGGTTGGTAATGATGCAGATCAACCAGGAAATTACACTATTACTTTAGAGCAACCTGATTATCCAGGTTTAGCTGATGATTTTGGTCATCATATCTGGCAACAGGCTACAAAATCTTGGCAGACATTACCAGATATTCAGAAAATTAATCTCGCCCTTCAATCTCTCGATCCAGCTAACTTTCGTCTGAACACGCCGCAAACACCTCACCTGCAAGTCTGGATTTCGCTACAGGATTTATCTTTAGATTTAAGAGCAGCAATTACATTTTTGCGCTTGGGTGAAGACGATACATCTGTTTTGTCAGAACCAGCTAAATTACTGGTTCACCAGTATCAGTCAACCTATAGCTTGCCAATTAGAAAACTACCTGAACAACTCAACCCTGAGGCAATATCCCCAGCGCAAGGCTTAGTAATTGGTAGGCGTAATAGTCGTTCTGTTTTACAAACAATTATCTCACAAGCTCGTCAGTTCCTCCTAATTTCCAGTTATGTAATTGAAGATGAAACCTTAACAGAATTAATCTGCCAGAAATCCCAAGAATTACCTCAAGGCGTTTGGATTTTGACTGACTTGAGGAACGAAGTCATCGATCGCATTGATATCCAAGTAGCCGATAATGTTTCTCTACGGGAATATCAACGCTCAAATCAACGTAAAAAAGCTTGTTTGCGAATGCTGCTGGATGCCAATATTCAGATCCGTAGCGGTGCTTTTCACCTCAAAACCTATATTTCTGAACAATATGCTTACTTGGGTTCTTGTAATTTAACTGGCGGCAGCTTAGATTTTAATATAGAAGCTGGTATTGTTAGTCGCAACACCTCTATTCATACCCAATTAATCAATTTATTCCGCCAATTTTGGCAACAACGCAGCCGAGATGAGGTGCTACCCGTTAGTAACTCGGATGGTTTTTGCCTACGTTCCGTTCATCGCTTTTGTGATGAACAATATGAGAGTTCTCCCAATCTATTGACGCCTTCGCAATACAAGAAAGATTTGATAGAACAACTCAAAAATTTTCAGGGACAGGTACAAATTTACAGTCGCAGCTTCCAACCTTCTCTAGAAATAGCACAATATCTACGTTTATTAGATACGCGCATTTTTGTTGATTCTCAAGTCCTCACTCCTCACTCAAGTTTTAATGTCAAAAAAATAGATAATCTTCACGCAAAAATTACGTTATTGGGCGATAAAGTTGCTTATATTGGTGGCATTAATTTTAATTTCGGTAGTAGCACCTTATCTCTAACTGACTTAATGTATAAAACAACCAGTAATCAACAAATTACTCAAATACGCCAAAATATCACTTCACTTCAGTCTTAATTTATGACTCGATTATATAATTTGGAATCTTACATTGAATGTTGCCAATACGCTCGACTTTTCTATAAGTTACCTGAGCATTTTATTCCTGAACATGGAGATTTACCAAGAAAGTATAAAGAATTTATAAAATATTATGCTAATCATTCCTATTTATCCAAACCAATTTCGGGTTCAATTCGTTCTGAAAAGTTGGAAATTAATTCAGGGACTTTAGATTATCTATCAATTGGTACTGAACTTAGTCAAGGAGATAAACAGCAGTTATTCATCATTTCAGATACAGTGGATTTGATGACGTTGAGTATGAGTAATCTTTTGGAACATCGAGATGGTTACTTATACAGCAGTGCTTACCATTATTGGAACCATTATTTGGAAATTTGTCAACATAAAATAGTCAAACCTCTAGTTTTTGTTGATTTGGATAGTTTTGGGTGCGATCGCCTGATTCCCGTTAACTTTTCACGACTAGATGACAGCCCCTATCAAGTACCGATTCTCAACACCAGAGAACCAATCTTTCTTGATTCAGGCTACAACTCTATAGAAACATACAATAGTATTTGCCAAAGTACAGCACACCAAATATTAGCTGATAATTTTCCAGCCGAGTCCCAAAATATTCATACAGTTAATCATCTCGCTAGCTATTTACAAAAAACATTCTTTTTCCAGAGTCTCCAGCCCTACGGCAATCAAAAATCATTTGATTACATCATTGAAATATTACATAATGAGCAAATTTTTTATAAAAAAGTAACATTATCAATAGTCGCGATCGCGCAAATCGTATCTAGGGCAATAAATACTCAATATTTACGTAACCTTGCCAGTAAGTATCCTCAATATCAATTTGCCTTAGTCACTCAGTATAATATTTTCTCTAATATCCAGCAACTACTTCCAGAGTTTATCTGTCTTAACCCAATATTTCAACATTTTACTACAATATGGCAAGAAAAAAGTCAGCTAAATTTTCCTCTTTTTGCCATTTACCTCGATCAAATAGAATTTGCGGTCGGTATTTCAGATGAGACAGGGCGAGTATCAAAACAATGGATTCAATTATCTAATCAAGAAAATACTATTTCTTATGAAGGCAAACCCACCGTATTGATAGGGCGCATACCCAATCAAAACCGAGATTTCTTCCGCATCCCACAGGGAAATCAAACAGCTAATTTACCTATCAAGGTTAATGGTAGCGACTACTGTAAAAATGGTGTTCCTCAAGACTACAGAATCGAAATTGAAAACTATCAGAAAACAGAAGATGTTTGTATTCGTATAGAGTTTCACTTGCAACCCGGTTCTTTTCCTGAACTTAAAGTTACAGATTTAGAAGGTAAATATAACTTAACTGCTTCTCTAATAGACAGAAAACACATAACTTATAGTTATATTCCACCGGAAAAAATAACTACCACTCGTAAACAAGAATCATTAGCTCAAATTAATCGTTTACAAACATGTAGAGAATTAGAGCAATTGAAAACATGTTTATTACAAATTTCTGAAGAATTAGACAGAATTGCAAATAGTGGCAATAAACCAATAAACTATACAATATTAAGAGATTTACTCCAGACTACTTGTCAGCAAATTAACAAAAACAGGGATTTATTACAATTGGTAAATGCTGACTCTCCCGACTCAATTGTGAGTGAATTGAGAACAGAATTCCAGAATCGAAATATTCATAAAATAGTTGATATCATTTGTCGATTGCTAAATAGTGCTAGTGCATTGAGTTTCATTCACACAGATTTGTTAGTAAAAGCAATTATTTTTACAGGAAAAACCTATGAATTTTCGCAAGATTTATTGCCAGATAGTTTATTTCAATTACAATTCAGTATAGTCAATCAAATAAAACATCATAATCTAGGCAATGAATATTTACAGTGCCTTGCTAGAGTAGCAGTAAATGAGAAACTACAAAGCAAATATTTTAATTGGTTTAACTCCCAATATAAATTAGAAACGAGCCAATATCTATGGGGTTATGGTCGCATTTTACTTTGGTACTATAACTTTGAATCGGCGGAAAAATATGTAAAATATCGAGATAACTTTACTGCTATTCTGGAATATTTAGTTAGTAAAAATTATAATGAATTTAAGTATCAGTACAAGCAGAATGCTTTTTTAAGCCTTTTATATCTACTTACATTTCGTGCTAATGATAAAGTCTTTTGTCAACATGGTTCAGATGAAATGCGAATGGCAGAAAGAGTGATTAATCATTTCAAAGACGATAAAATTATTTTAAAACAAGTGAGTCAAGAAAAGCCCCTCAATAATTTTTTCCAAGAAATGATTGAAGGAACTGCTACAGAAGATGACGTAACAAGTCTTCTGCATGGTTAAATTTCAGCATCCGGGACTTCCAATTTAAAAAATATCCACCTTACAAAAAAAAGGGAACAGGGAACAGGGAACAGGGAACAGGGAATATGAAAACAAAAAACTACATAGGTGGGTTTAGAGCCGCACGAATGTGAAAGATGTTTTTCGAGACGCGTTTCGGCTCATATAAACTGCGTCCTTGTTACAATCCCACGGCGCACATCCGTGGGATACACTGTTCCCCGTTCCCTGTTAAGAGTTCCCTCTGAAGGAATGGATATTTTATTTTTTTGTATTTCCTACAAACTGGGCGATCGCTCCTTTCGGAACGCTATAATTCGTAATTATTCTCCCATACATGAAAGCTTCGGCTTGAAATAATTAGGACTTACGCACACTCACAAATTGAGCATCATGTGTATAACGGAATTCTGTCGTTTCAGCTCGTAGAATTGACCACATGGTAAGGGCGCGGTAAGTCGCTTCGCTCCAAATCAAAAATCAAAAGTCAAAAGTCAAAATTAAGAATTATTTATTACTTTTGACTTTTGAATTTTGACTTTTGAATTCCCCGTAGGGGTTTCCGCGCCCCTACGGGTTGGTGGTCTACGCAAATGAATATTGCGCTCCGCCGCCCTACCGAAACCACGGCATACAAGACTATTTCTGTCAATGCGATCGTCCTAATAATTAGCGATCGCTTTTTTTATTTTCAATAAATCAAGGTGCAAAGCACCATGACCATTAATTACTACGGATCTACCGATTCCATCCACTCGATACACTTGTGCATCTGCTGGTGCATTGTTTCAGCATCAGCATGATACCTACGACCATGACCTGGTAAAACCCACTCAAATGAGTAATTAGCCAACTTTCGCATCGATTTAATTTGTTCTGAGTAGGAATACCAGCAGTAATCACGAAAGGCAATAAGTTGTTTGAGTTTATCAGACCAGGCTAGATGGTCGCCAGTGAAGAGAAACTTGTTTTTGTACAATAAAACAGTGTGCCCTTTACTGTGACCGGGAACTGGGATAATTAACAAGTCGGGGGTTAGTTGAAATGGTTCTGTACCAGTCAGCTGTATTTCTACATCGCGAGTACCAGTAGTGATGTCGTCACTGTGGAGGATGCGAAGTGCGCGATCGCGCCCCGCTTCGCTAACGCACTTAAAATGCTCCGCAAACTTTTGATGATCTGCCACATCGTCTCTGTGAGTCAGGTAGATATAACGTATTCCCCCCATGTTTTCCAATTGCTTGACTAAAGGCGGCGTAAATCGGGGAGAATCTACCAAAACGTTACCTTCTGGTAGTTGAATAAAGTAGCTAGCAGCACTATAGGAGTTTTCCGAGTGGTAGCCACAATGGTAGACATTTTCCTCTACAGGAATGGGAAAACTCAGTTGAGCAATTTTAATATCCTGGGGCTTTTCAACTGTGCCAATAGAACTGGTAGGACAAGCTAAAAGCGCTTGCAGTGCTAGTAATCTTTCCGCCTCGCTAGCTGGTTGGTGATAAACTGCCGATTGTTCATCAGCTTCTATAAACACCTGTGGAGCCATCCATCGACAAGTATCACAATCAATGCAAGAAGTATCGACATAAAAATCGCCACTGACATTTTGGGAGCGACGTAGATTTAAATGAGCCATATAAAACCTTTTTTACCGAGTCATTTGTTGGCGAGTGATTAACCCTATATGACTACCCTAGCAAAATCGTTGTCAGACTGTAGAGACGTTCCGCCGGAACGTCTCTACATGAACCGTATTGCTGGCGGTATTATTTATTCAATATAAAAAATCCGTAATAACACTATGGTTATCGTACTTTTCAAGACTTTAGAATAGTCAGCATGGCAGGTGTGCTTAAAAAAAAAGCGTGGACTCCTGAGAGTACCACGCGCAGAGGAAAATGGTCTTGTTTATGCTCTCAAAGCATGGGTCTATAAGAATAGAGTAAAATTACTGGATTTTCTCCAGACACATCTAGTAAAGTCCAGTATTTTCACTCTTGGCACTTATGAAAACTGATGAGTATTGATAGTTTTCCATGGTCGGATATGTGACCGTGGGTGAGGAGATAGATGAAAAAGCTGTAGCGATCTCGTGGAAAGTCACTCATGTATGTCAGGTATAAGCCCATTTTCTAAAAACAAGCAATCCCCTCTGATTTTGATAGCTGACGATCACAAAACCATCCGAGTGTGGTTGCGTAGAAGTCTGGAACTTGAAGGCTATCAAGTGGTCGAAGCCACTAATGGTCAGGAGTGTTTAGATGCTTACGAGACTATGGATCCAGATATAATTTTGCTAGATGCTGTCATGCCGATCATGGATGGCTTTACCTGCTGCAAGCACTTATTGCAGATTGCTAGGAATAAATTAATGTCAGTTCTCGCCAATTTTGATACAGACTCTGTTCTTGGCAATACTATGATCTTAAAGCTATGGAAGTATACTCCAATACTAATGATTACGTCCTTAAATGATGATGACTCAGTAGAGCGTGCTTTTCAAGCAGGAGCAACCGATTACATTACCAAGCCAATTCAGTGGGCAATGTTACGCCATCGCGTACAAGGACTTTTGAAACAAGCACAAGTATACAAACAGTTAGAGGCGGCAAACGAGAGTTTACAGCAACTAGCTCATGTGGATAGCTTAACTGGCTTGGCAAATCGCCGTTGCTTTGACCAGTATCTGAGTTCTCAGTGGTTGAATTTAGCACAGGAGCGATCGCCTCTGTCATTGATTTTGTGCGATATTGACTTTTTTAAACTTTATAACGATAAATATGGACATCCGACAGGCGATATTTGCCTGCAAAAGGTAGGTGCTGTCTTAAGCCGTACCGCACGGAAAAATCAGGATTTGGTGGCACGTTACGGCGGCGAAGAATTTGCTGTGATTATGCCAAACACCGATGAAAGCAGTGCACTTCACCTTGCCGCAACAATGGTTGCTGAAGTTAGGAAACTGGAAATTGCCCATGATGCTTCGATTGTTAGTCAGTTTCTCACCCTTAGTTTAGGGGTAGCGACTATCATTCCTTCTTTTGAATCTTCACCGTCAGATTTGATTGTGGCAGCAGATCAGGCACTTTACCAAGCAAAAGCGGAGGGACGCAATTGTATTAGACTGATCGGGAGTAGGGAGTGGGGAGTGGGGAGTAGGGAGTAAGGAGTGGGAGAAATACTTACCATTCCCCATTCCCCTAATCCCCACTCCGTGGGGGGCCCGCGGTGGCCCGTTCCCAATTACCCATAGCCAATTTTGTTACCCAATTTCTAG
>CAXTSI010000109.1:14202-19879 GCA_964246695.1 uncultured bacterium | reverse complement strand
AACTCGCTTTGCCATTGCCGTATCCCATTAACGGTTAATAGTTGATCCACTCAAAGGACAAAGTTTTCCGTAATGCTAATGTCTTTCTTTTGTTACTTTAACGCTAATCTCCCGGTTCAACAGTGAACTCCAGATGAGTTATCTGGATTTCTGGCTTCAATTTCCAAGCAAGTAGTTCTGGTTTCATCCAGCACAATTAGTTGCAGATGTGGTGGCAATCCGCAAGCACATATAGATTTTATACAGCAATGCTGTTTAGTAGTTGTTTACCGATAACCTGTGTAGAGACGTTGCATTGCAACGTCTCTACACATCATAAATGCACACCGTTCATCTGTGGTAAATGCATATTTTTATACATCTTTCTCGAACTAGTTTTTGCAAAAAAACCCTCACGTTAGCCTTTCAATGCTTCAACAACCTCTATAGCCTGAACCTTAACCTCATAATCATGCTTATCTTTAAGTGTGATCAACAAGACTTTCTCTTTTTCAAGATTAACTGTAATAGTCAAAGAAATCGGAAGAGCTATGATGACACTGCCCGTATTTTGATTTTGGATGGCAAACAATATATTATATTGATAAGTGGTTTTATGACCTTCTTTTTTCTGCCAAAATATCCAGGCTTCGTCCTTTTGAGTATTAAGATTGGAAAAGGCTTCTTTGATGGTAGACGCAAATTGCTGAGTTTGAACTTCTGGTAATACAACTCCAGTCACCTGTTTCAAAAGGTTGACTAGCTTGTCAAGCATCACTGAAACTTGATCGTTTGATTGTTGAATTTCTTGATTAATAGTGCTCACGACAGCCATTTCAGAATGCTTGTTTATAAGTTCTAAAGCTTTTGTAAAATTAAATTTTAGTCCTTCAGATGTATTTTCAATAGCCTGTTGAAAAACTTGAGACATCTCTAGGGCTTGGTTAATATACTTAGAGTCCATGGAATAGATCTGTTTAAAGTTGATTTGTTTTGATTCCTCTTCTGATGAGAGTAGAAGAATATTTCCAGCAATTGTCGCCATAAATCCTGTTTCCTATTAATTAGCTATTAATGATTGACTGAAAAGGTAGTGTCAGCGGTAGCCAACCTCAACAAGATGAATTACTACTTGTTTGAGTAAGAGTAGGACCATCTCATTGACAAAATCTGATTATGTATTCTCCGATTATTTGCTTTTCTTCCTTCTTTAATTAGGTGCAAGCAAAATCAACTTATGCACGAGTAAGATAGAAATGGGAAATTTTTGCTATTGTAGAACCGCAGGGAAGTTGGCACGCTTATCGTTATGCACACAATAGTTGATTTGTCTTGTGCGTAAGTCCTATAAGAGAACGAAGGGGCAGTGTTTCAGATGTGTTGTTCGCACTTTCTGACTCGCCCCCCCTAAAAGCGTTAAAACCTATGAAAATCAGTTGCCCTTAACGAGTGTGCCATTTGTATTAGATCCACTCTGTGTAAGCAGAATGACCGTTGACATTGCCATAAGCTTGAGCTTTTACATGTGGAGCGGTCACCATGTTGGTGTACATTAAGGTTGTGTTGTCAAGCTTGTATTCACAGGTAAAGTTATCAGACTGCCGCTTAACGTTTCCTGCTAGCGATGCTGCCCCAATCAGGCTAGTAACGCGACACCAGTTGGTTTTACAACGTGGTGAGTAGCGCAGTTCAACTTTGCCAATCACCTTGCCACTATCATCTTTGATCTCAGCAGTACCTTTCTCAACTGTGTAGGCATCAGTATCACAGTGCTTGTCTTTAGGGTCTTTGCCATCCAGACCACCATCTGGAAGCCAAAATGAAATGTCACCTCGGTTGATGGGACCAAATTTGGTGAGCCGAACGTTGTCGCACCCATTCTCACTAAACGGTGTGGTTCCCACCCACTGGTTGGCTCCGCGAACTAGAATGTCATTGCCTTCAATTTGTTCGACAATGCCGACATGACCATAGGTTTGATCTACATAGGGGAACGAAGGCTGCATAACTGCGATCGCACCAACTTGAACATCTACTTTCTGAAAACCGTTGTTTTGTAGATAACCACCACTCCAATCTTTTGCATTCGGATAGCCTCCAATGCCAAAATGATTAGCCACATACTGTGTACATTGACAATCTGTCATGGTAGAACTCCAAAAAAAGTAAGTTGAACAGTGTTTATGGTTGAGTTGACAGTGCTTTTGAGTTGTTGCACTGTACCTCTAGTTGTTTCTCAGACAAGAGCCAAAAATTTTTGGTACTACTCTACTTTTTCGTTACAAAGCTTTACCAAATGTGAAAACAGCAGGGATCAGGGCTGGAAGCTCTTCCCAGCCATAGAAACTTAGTTTCTCAACCAATACGCCAATTTCCGCAATGCCCTACAGGCTATACATACGAAGCCCACCTCCGTGGGCTAAAAAGCTTACAGCCTGCTCTGGCTTTGTTTGTGTCGCCATACTCTAGCGAACCGATCAAGTATTTGTTGTTGACAAAATGCAATATTTATGTACATTAAAGTTTTGATGGCATCGGTCAGATTACAAGCAAGTCAGTTGGATGACTGAAACCGCGATCGCACACTCATACAAATTGTGTTTGTATTGTCAATTATTATTTCTTGATCGGCTCCCAAGAAGGGTGTGGGCTTTTGGCTCCCGTATTGTCAACGAGACTTCTATTACTGAATCGGTGTTCTAGTAGCGATAAGCGAGCTAATTCCCTATATGTAAAAGTTTGTAACGAACAAGCAGAGCCGCACCAAAAATTTTTGGCATTTGTCTGAGAGACAAATAGAGGTTCACAATGTTTAGCTATTTAGAGGCATTGTCAACTCAAATAGCTTTTCAAGTCAACAGACTACTCAATCAAATTTTAAAGGATAACTAATCATGCATTTCCAAGGAAACGAGATGCAGCGCAAAATGCTGCAAAAGCTGTCTTTCGTGCTTGCTCTAGTGCTTGCTGTCATCACACTGATGAGTTCGTTCACCCCAGCAGCCAACGCCGATGTCATAACCCCTAGTGGCACACCCCAGGAGCTAGTTGACCCGAACGAGGTCAGGGTGACGCCGGAAGCAGTAACGGACGGCAGCTGCGACCGAGGCTACTTGTGCGTTTTCCAAAACGCCAACTTTAGCGGTCGCAGGCTGCAGTTTAATGTCCCTGGCGAGATTGACCTGACAGATTACGGATTTAATGACCAAATGAGTTCTTGGTGGAACAACAGCAATGTAGACGCTAAGTGGTTCTTCAACACAGGCGGATACGGCAACCCGTTGAATAACTTTTCTGCCCACTGTATGAAAGCTTCCACAAAAAACGCCTACGTTGGCAGTGGCGACAATGACCAAGCCTCCTCGGTAGAACTCTATACGGACAACCGAGCCTGCTAACGGTTCTGCGTCTAAGACCACTCAATAAAATACGGAGGCTCTCATGAATCTTAATCTCATTCCCGATCCTTGGAAAAACGCAGCACGCCCCTATGTGCCACTGCTAGTTCAAGCATTTGCAAGCCAAGATATTCAAAATCAACGAGTTCTTGCCTACGCTTCTGCAACAATTGGGTTTGAATCCAGCTGGAATCCTAAAGCAGTCAATACGACTGATCCTGCTGCTAACACAGGTTATCCAGGAGCTGGCTTGGCACAGATAACTTGGAAAGAAAACTACGAAGCAGTTTCAAGAGCAACTGGAATTGATTTTGTCAATCATCCTGATTACATGTTCGATCCGTTAAAGTCCTTGACAGCTATGGCTGCTTTTCTCAAAATCAGAAACTTGATTTCAGTTATTGAAGCAGGGGATTACAGAAAGGCTGGTGGAATTTATAACGGAGGCGGTCCTGATTCTACCTATGCTATAAACGTCGCTACGGCGACTCTTGCATGGTTGGGAGTTTATGCAAATGGTTCTACGTGTGCAAGTAGCCCCAGCAGCGAGAATTGCGACAGCAAAGACCCTCAAGAGCAAGGTTGTGGTGGCGATGCCTATACGGTAACAGGAGGCACTGCTGATATTAAGGATAACAACGGTGCGGTCATCGGTAGGGTAGAACTGCGCTACTCTAAAACCTGCCAGTCAAACTGGAGCCGGGTGACAAGCAACATTGGTGCAGCCTCTTTGAGTGGAACTATTAACCGAGAAGGTGGAGGTTCCTACTCAGCCAAATTCGACAATGTGCCCTCCATGTACACCGATATGGTGCATGCTCCTGATAACAAGGCTCAAGCTTGCGGTTCAGTCAATAGTCATACTGCTTGCACCAATTGGATCTAATACCAGGAATTAGTTCTAACTAGCACTCATCAAGAACCAAGCAGAGGGAAACTGTCAAACACTATTGTGGAAAGCCGTCGGGTTAGAGTTGTAGAAGGAACCCGACGACTTTTTTGACAACGTTAGCTGGCTGCTGCAAATCTCCAGCCTACTGGTATTGTTTCTCCTGACAACAAAGTATTGTTAGTTCGATATCAGATAGGGAAAAACCTTGTCGTATTACTAAATCACTGAATATTGGAGTATTTTGCAATAAATAGTAGGAATTCGCTTTGATTTCCTACTATTTATTATTTATTGGTCGTTTGACCAGCTTCTTAAAGAGGTAATACCAATTTCCTTAAATAACGCGACACAGGTCGTAGGGGCATGGCACTGTTCATTAGTGTCAACTTAAGCTGTAACCCATGAAAATATAGGCTTCTCGTTACTCAGCTTGTGCCTAGTAACGCTGCTCCCGGAGGCAGAGCCTCTTGGAATTCATTCCCACGCAGAGCGTGGGAACGAGAAAACGAGAAACTATTTGTTAGTCTTTTAACCAGCCTCTTAAAGAGGTATTTGCCTGTGCCTTTGCTTACAGACTGTTGAAACCATAACGAACTGACATTATGTGTTCGGCTTTAACGAACATTTAATGTCACGTCCGGTAGTTGTCCGAAAGTAAGTTTGTAGTCAGGACTTCAGTCCTTGCTTTTTAGAGTGCCTAGGGCTGAAGTCCTGACTACGAACAAGTTTTATTATGGGCGATTTACCGGACATGATATTATCCGGTTGTTTTTTTTCAAAATCTGGAATATCCGAAACAAAATCTGTATCACCATTTAAACGCAGGCATTGTTTTTTCCTAGTTATGCCCCAGAACTTCTCCTATCAAAATCTCCAAGGTCGCTCTTTCAAAGGTCAAAATCTTGCGGGTGCTAACTTTAGCTATGCTGATATCCGTGGTACAAATTTTACCAATACTAACTTGAGAAATGCTAAATTCATTGGTGCGATCGCCGGATTACAAAACCGTTGGATAATTGTTCTCATAGCAGTCTCATTATTTCTATCGACACTAGCAGGATTTGTTGCAGGATTCGCTGCTACTATCACAGGAGCAGAGTTAACTCATCAAGTCTTCTTCACTTGCGTACTCATCCTCATAACGTTATTCTTCTTCTTTATTGTCACCATCTGCCAAGGTTTAGCGATCGCTTTTGGGGCAGGGGCAACGGTTGTGGCAGCAGGGACTGCGATCGCATCTGCGGCAAGAGCAGCAGGGGCAACGGTTGTGGCACAAGCAGGAGAGCTAGCTAGCTATGTAGCGGGGACTGCCGTTGGATCTGCATCGGTGGCGATGGTGGTGGCGGTTGCGGGATCTGTAGCTTTTGATCTATCTGGAGCTCTGGCTGGCGATGCGAAGCATGAGGTA
>CAXTSI010000109.1:0-14192 GCA_964246695.1 uncultured bacterium | reverse complement strand
GCGGTTGTAGTGGCAGTGATGGTTGGATCTGTAGCTGGGGCTGCGGTTGTGGTAGGAGTAGGAGTTGGGGCAGTGGCTGCGGCTGGGGCGGCGACGGTGGCTGCAGTGGTGGCGGTGGCTGGGTTGTCCGCCTATGTTAGCTGGCGATCTCTAGCTGGCGATCGCAAGCATGCCTTCATTCGGACAATTGCTATTGCCTTTGCCGCTACAGGCGGCACCAGTTTTCGTGGTGCTGATTTAACCGATGCCGATTTCACGAGTGCAACTCTTAAAAGCACAGATTTTAGAAAGGCTAACTTGACTCGCACTCGTTTTTATCAGGCAAAAAAACTTGACCGTGCGAGAGTGGGCGACTCCATATTGGCAAACCAGGCAGTTCTAACTTTGCTCCAAAGCGGCAATGGTAGAGGAAAATCCTATGTTGGCGCTAATCTCAACTGCGCAAACCTCATGGGAGCAGATCTTAAAGAGGCTAATTTCAAAGCAGCAAATATCACTGAAGCGACATTCCAGGAAGCTTGGTTAGAGTGGGCAAACCTGACTTTAACTCAGGCTGTTGGTACTAATTTTACCAGCGCTCAAATGACTGGTGCTTGTTTAGAAGCATGGAATATTGAAAGTACAACCAAGTTGGATAATGTAGATTGTCGCTTTGTCTATCTTCTAGAAAACCCCAAGCCTGGAACCAATGACCGCGAACGCCGCCCCAGTAGTGGCGAATTTAAACCAGGAGAATTTACCAAGCTGTTTGAAGAGGTATTAAATACTGCCGATCTCATTTTCCGTAACGGTATTGACTGGAAAGCCTTTGTTGCCGCCTTCAATAAAGTGCAAGTCGAAAATGAAGATACCTACCTGGAGATCCAGAGTATTGAAAACAAAGGTGATGGGGTCGTTGTTGTTAAGGTCAGTGTACCTCCCCATGCCCATAAGGAGAAGATTCATAGTGACTTTACGCAAAACTATGAATTTGCACTCAAAGCTATCGAAGAAAAATATCAGGCAAAACTAGAAGCTAAAGATGAGTTAATTGTCAGCTATCGTCAGCAGTTGGATGACTATCGCTTTCTAGAACGCAAGCAAAGTGCCGATATGAAAGAGATTATTAGAATGCTTGCGTCTCGACCCGTTAAAGTTCCTGAAATCAGAGCTACTGCCGAGAATCTATCTCTCGCGGGAATTGTTATCCTGACGTTGGGAGATGGTGATTTTAAACGCGGGTTTCCATCTGTCACTGCTCAGATCTGGACAGGGAGCGATAGGCTACCAACTCAGTGTACAGGGCAGTTACCGCCAGCACCAGAGATTCCTGAACTCTATAACCGTTGCCTGTCAATCTATAAGGGTTTGGATTTGCTTAAGCGATTAAACCCTAAACCAATGCAAGTGGTGAATTTTTCTCAAAAAGACATTTATCCATTAGCTGAAGAATTAGAAAAGCTACTGAATAAATGGCTCAACTGCGAGACATTTCACCCAATCGACAAGATATTGCGAGAAAAATTCATGCGCTCTGACGAAGTGCCGTTCATCATTCAATCGTCAAATCTTGATGTGCAACGACTTCCTTGGCATCTGTGGGATTTTTTTAAGTCTTACCGTAAGGCTGAAGTCGCTTTGAGTGTTCCATTTTATGACCAAGTAGAAAAAACAGCGCCTGACAGAACGAAGAAAAGAATTTTAGCAGTTCTTGGCAATAGTGACGGAATAAATATTCAGGAAGATAGAAAGGTTTTAGAGAACTTACATGATGCGGAAACGGTGTTTTTGGTAGAGCCAAACCGCAAGGAGTTGGATAAACAATTGTGGGATGACAAAGGATGGGACATTCTCTGTTTTTCGGGACACAGTTCAAGTCAATGGGATGGAAAAAATGGTTGGATTTATATCAATACAACTGATAAGCTAACGCTTGACCAGTTAGATAATGCCTTGAGAGCAGCGATTGAACGGGGTTTACAGCTAGCTATTTTTAACTCCTGCGATGGCTTGGGATTAGCAAGGCATCTGGCTTCTTTACATATCCCCCAAATCATCGTTATGCGAGAGCAGGTGCCGGATTTGGTGGCACAAGAATTTTTGAAAAACTTTCTTAACGCTTTTGCCAGTGGCAAGTCTTTGTATGTGGCAGTACGACAAGCACGGGAGATGCTACAAGGCTTAGAAAATGACTTTCCCTGTGCGACTTGGTTGCCAGTGATTTGCCAAAATCCTGCTTTTATGCCAATGATTTGGTAATAGCTAATATCAGTAAATCGCAGACACGTGACGTTTCCAACAACGTTCGAGCGATCGGGTTTATCCAAGTCCGGGGTTATTTTGAGGAACCCTTTGAGAATGTCTGCAACAAGGGCTAAAAACGTTTCCAGATCTGGCTGGAAAGAGTCTAAAAGAGCGCTGTCTAGCACCATTTGCCCATGCCCCTGGAGGTTTTTCAAGCGCCTGCCACTTTACGCGAACAACTTATTGAATTTCAAAACAGACAGCAATGTTACCCACTGACGGAACTGGAGCAACATAAAGAAGAACTGGCTGGTTATGTCGGTGTCTATCTGCTATACTACCGAGGGCAGTTTCCTTTGTACAGAGATATTACTTACGCCAATCAGGACCATCCCCTAGACCGAGCCGTTGCCGTTCTGCTACAGCAATGCTCTCTGCTACAGATCTAATCGGCATATTTGTTACTTCATATTCAAGAGGGTAGTTCTGCGGCAGTGGTGCGTCCATAATCTTCTCAAGCTCTAGGTAATTCTGGCACAACTCCTCTAACTGAAGAATAAATGGTTTAATTTCTGCCTGCTGGTCCTCACTGCTCTGATAGACTGCCCGGAACTGCACTAAGAGAGGTTGTACCACGGGTTGCTCCCGAACGAAGTCGCTAACAGACCGCCCATAAGCACGTGCCAGCTTAATCAGTTCGGTTGGCTTCAGGCGGCGTTCTCCTTTCTCAATGGCAACCATAGTGGTACGTGCAGCATCAATGATCTTAGCTGCATCAGTCTGAGTCATACCACTTTTCTTGCGCCAGTCTGCCACGTTCAAGTGCCAGCAACAAGTCAGGCGATCGCATCCAACCCCCGGTCAAAATTAATATTCATTAAGGAGCGAACAGCAGGATTAGCATTAATGAGCCACTCCAATAGACATCGACCGAATTTAATTATTCGTTGTTTGAAACCCTTTTAGAGACGTAGCAGTGCTACGTCTCTACAATGATTTTCGGAGATGTCTAATGACTTAAAGTCATTGGAGTGGCTAAACACAGTAGCTTGCTACCATTCACACGCTTCTTATTGTCCTGCTAGGGGTAACTCCTGTAAATGGGTGCGGATGCTTTGGGCAATAAGATGGGCAAGGCTAACAGGAACCGCATTACCAATCTGGCGCATCGACTCGCCCCAAGCACCGGGGAAGTAGTAATCATCGGGAAAAGTCTGTAACCTTGCAGCTTCCCTTACCGTGAAATAACGGACTTGTCCATCAGGCTTGGCAAGCATATTCTCCCCACCAGGGACACCATGCACTCCTGCTTTGAGGGTTTTAGCGGGTTCATCCAAAGGACTGCCCGTGTGTCCTGGATAACTTCTGGCACCAGGAATATAAATGTGGTTGGGAATCTGTTTTCCCATAATAGTATTTTCAGGGGATGGCAGATCGGCAATAGCATCCCGGACAGTACACCAGGGGACCGTCATCCTACAGAGTAGGTTTACACCTTTACGTTGCAGACGGGAACGAAGTTTGGCTGGTATCTCCGGGCGTTCTTTACTGGAAATACTGTGGCGTTCCCAATATTCACCCCCTACCCACTTATCCCAGACAAGTGCTTCTGCGCTATGCGTTGGTTCGGGAAAAGACCAATTGATATTTAAATCAGATCGGAACCCCACTATAAAAACCCGTTCCCGCTTCTGCGGCACACCATAATCAGCAGCATTTAATAACTTGAAGGTAACGCGATACCCAAGCTCGTCGCTAGCACCACGACCCATGATGGCTTTCAGTCGCGTCAGATGGTCAGTCCAAGGTTCGTCTGGTTTGGGCTGAGCTTCTGGATGAGTTAGCTGTAAAATAATATACTCAAAATAGTTGATGAAAGTACTCCGCAGCAATCCACGTACATTCTCAATCAGAAACGCTTTGGGGCGTAAGGCACGTATTGCCCGGAAAAACTGAGGGAACATATCCCGCTTATCGAGAAAAGCACCATGCCTTCCACCAATCGAAAACGGCTGACATGGTGGTCCACCAGCCAAGAAATCTATTTCTTCCCTAATTGTGGAATAATCAAAGTCCGTTACATCCATATTGTGGATATGCCAGTCGCCCATTCGGGCAATCCCTCTCCCAAGGGAGACGCTGCGCGAACGCTGCTGATTTTGACGGAGGGTGTGACAACTGTGCTTATCCTGCTCTACAAGTGCCAGATGATGAAAGCCAGCCCTAGCACAGCCCAGCGCCAAACCACCAGCACCTGTAAATAACTCTACCGATTTCACTTGTTCTGTAGCCGCGATCGCAAAACATATCCATGATACATCCAACCCATATTAGGGCGCTTAGTAGCTTTATTGATCGCCTCCGGCGGGTGCGTCGCGCCCGAAGCGGCTTTGCTTTGATGCTCCGGCAAAAAAGGGGTAGTGGTTGGGGAGTCGTCAAAGATACAAACATCTGGCAATTTGGCAGAAATCGGTGACAAGAGACAAAGGCTTTTCCTTCAACCGTTCCACTATCCCATTGCCAAAATTGCAGTGTCCAGGTATTACCCTTAGTTTTCCTGATAATGTACTATAAATCACTAAAAGTTGATGCTGAGAGATAGCCCTCAATCTCTTGCCGTTCCACAAAGCGTAAAACTTGTTCGCTGTCAAGTGCTACGTCAACAATAATATTGGTGTCTATCAGAACCTTCACAGGTTATGCTTCTCCTTTAGGTACTCCCACTTGGCTTGGTCTGGGTCAAAGTCGGGTGGTGTAGGAGGAGCATTTTCGAGCAAGTCTTTTAGTGCTTGGACTTTGTATTCCCGTTTTTTAGGTTGTTCGGGAGTGAGGCTCTTTGTTGCGGTAAGCTGTAGAATGATGACTTCCACTTTACCAGGAGCAATATTAAGAGGTTCGTCAATAACTAAATGACCTGATTCATCAATTGTTGCGTTCAGCTTGTAGGCTTGCATACTGAGGCTCCTTTTTGTTTCTAGGATAAAACACTACTGATTCCTGTTGAGCGTCATTTTCCCTACGGCTTTATTTCTAGAGTATAGGAGTGCTGACCAAATTGCTGAGCGTATTTCTTGAGTGCATTCCTCACCTGTTACCTCGCGCTGCTATGACGTTAAATTCGGTTTCTCCAACTTTGTTGAGGATGTGAGCTAATGCTTGTTGCCGCACTGTTGATGGCAAGCACTAGCCCTTTCCAGAGAAATTACCATGTTCGGTGCCACCACACCGCCAACAGTCACTACTTCAAGTGTCTCAGTTTCTTGAGGAGACTGCACTTTAACAAGTGCGATCGCCTCGGACAATCCCAATGCAGAGGCGATGTAGAGTTTGGAGCCTGTTGTCAGCACCCAGAGAGGTTTGGGCCATGTGTGCCAAGGATGAAGCACTGCTTTATGAACACAGTCTGCAATAATAACTTCAAGAGCCACAAATGAAGCAGAATAACCCTGTTCTACTTGTCCCTCTGTCTTTTTAGCACTCAACCAACCCCCCATCCACAATCGCTGCTACCCACTGCGGAGATTTCGCCGGTTACTTCTTGATAACTAAGTAGGTAAGTGGAAATAAACATAACTATGTTACGACTTGTAAATACGCCGGAAACCCTTACAAATGACAAATGACGATCGTAACCAGTACTTTCGTTCGTGCCGATCTACTTATAGCAGTCCTAATCAATAGCAAGCTGTATGAAAAAATTTGGACTTTTATGTTTAGTAACCTTCTTTAGCCTTGTTGTTTGCCTGTCTATAAACGCAGCACAGCCCCGCCCACAGCCTCCCTTGTGGGAGGTTTATCAGCAGTCACTTAAAGGTGCTAAATACGTTGACCTCACCCATGCGATCGCCCCGGCAATTCCTGTATGGTCAGGGTTTGGTCCGTCCAAGTTTGGACCCTCAATCAACCCAAAGACAGGAAAGCCGTATACTTATAAAGAAGATGGCTTTGAAGCAACCCATTACGACCTGTCCACCGATCAGCTTGGAACCCAGCTAGATCCACCAGCCCACTGGAACCCTGACTATCCAGCCATTGATGAGTTGCCTCCAACCTTCGCTGTTCGTCCCTTGGTGGTTATTCAGATTCAGGATAAAGTTGCTCGTGACCCCAACTATCACCTCACTGTCAAAGATATTCAGGACTGGGAGAGACGTCATGGTAGAATTCCTGAAGGCTCGGTTGTGTTTGTACGCTCCGACTGGTCGAAAGAATGGCCCAACCCTGAACTAGCGACAAGGACTAAGTTTTCTGGAGTAAAACTGGAGGCTCTCCAGTTCCTGCATTTACAGCGTAATATCCTGTTCCACGGGCACGAAGCCCTTGATACTGATAGCACCCCGACCCTTGAAGGAGAAGCCTGGCTATTGAGGAACGGATATACCCAAGCTGAGGGGGTTGCGAATCTGGATCAAGTGCCGGAGACAGGCGCACTGGTGACGATCGGTTATCCCAAACTCAAAGGTGGCTTGGGAGGTTATGCCCGCTATATTGCTATCTGTCCGCCAGACTGGCGATACGGTGTGTCGGTGGGTCAAATCCCGGAATCTCCGCTGCAAAAAGCAGATAAACCACTCCACTGGGATGAAAAGCTTGGTGTACGAGTACGGTAAAGCTGATGAGCGCAGCATACCTAGATAGATCTGCAAATGTCTGTGCTAGATGGAAGACAACCAAAATCTTGTTTGATCGATCAACCTTCACTGTTACATGTAGATTACGAGCAATATTCTGCTTGAGGAGCGCGGTTTTTTGCTGTTCAACCCGTGGTCGGCGAAACCATTGGTAGGAAAGGTAAATGCTTGCGGCTTTCACCTAACATTATTAAATTATCAAAGTTCGACTCGTAAGATGTCAGACTTTTACCGTTGTTGACAGTTAATAGTCCAAAAATTAGTCCCAAAGTCAGCCCACCAATTAGAGAAAAAATTCCGGCATTCGCTGCACAAAGCCAAATTCCTTGATTGGGAACCATTCTTTTCTCTATCTCAGGACCACTTAGCCCACCAATTAGCGCACCCATCAACCCACCCATTAGCCCACCTATCAGCCCACCCACCAGCTTATAAATCAGCACCAAAATTAGACCACTAATCCCCTCCACTGGAATAGCCAGCCCAAAAATCACCCCTCTTCGTACATTTCTCCCTGACCATTTTGCGGTTCTACTAAAAATGTTACTTCAGCGTCTGGTAAATTCTCTACCAACTGTCGGTCTTTTTGGACATTAATACCGTTGCTATTACCTAGAATCGCCAAGATTTTGACTTGCTTACGCGTTTGTACTTGCGCTTAACGAGTGTACCATTCGTATTAGATCCCACGATGAAACCAATTGATGCGATACATTTTAGGAAAGAGATGCATTGCACGTTATGACCCAAACCCTACCCATACAAAAGCTATTTACCTTTGATGAATTCATCGAATGGTATCCGGATTCAAAACTACGCTACGAGCTACACAAGGGAGTAATTGTAGAAATGCCTCCACCAACTGGCGACCATGAAGATGTTGTAGGTTTTTTAACCCAAAAAATAGCAGCAGAGTTTGAGCGGCACAACCTACCCTACCGCATCCCAAAATCAGCTTTAGTCAGAACATCTAGTGCCGAATCTGCTTATATACCCGACGTATTGTTAATAAACCGTGACAATCTCAAAAATGAACCGTTGTGGAAAAAACAATCGACCGTTATTTACCCCGAAACTGTACCGTTAGTGGTCGAAGTCGTTTCAACCAACTGGCGCGATGATTACCACGATAAGTTTGGGGACTATGAAGAGATGGGCATCCCGGAATACTGGATTGTGGACTATGCTGCGTTGGGTGGGCGCAAATTTATCGGCAACCCCAAACAATCTACTATTTTCGTGTGTGAGTTAGTGGACGGAGAATATCAAATGACCACGTTTAGGGGTGCTGACCGTATCGTATCGCCTACTTTCCCACAGTTAAACTTAACCGCGCAACAGGTTTTTGATTCAGTTTTGTAGGGTTCCCAAAGTCTAATAGTCTGATCGGCACTACCACTAGCAGCAATTTTACCATCAGGGCTGAAGGCAAGGGAGCAAACAAAAGGTTTATTGTTCAAGCTGATCCGCCAACACACGTAAAGCCAACGCTTGGACTCTGGCAACTGCTTCTTCCTGTGTCTGACTATAAACCAGCACGCCTGGTAAACCTATTACTTCAGCGAGAAAGCGCCCATCCTCTTCAAGTTCAATCTCTATCGTAAAGTTCATAACCTGTAATGGTATTGTGTTCAAAGCTATGTCTAGATTAAACAAACAATTTCATGAGAAAGGCAATATGGAAAGAGCGTTGTGTTTTTTGACATAGTGCCCTACTACACTCCTTTTAAATTTCAGCTATTGCTGCTGCCCACCAAAACCCGGAGATGGTGGGCAGTGTCCACCCTACGTGTATTTCTGGAATTTTCACCTATGTAATAGGATTGCTATACCAGCATGACAGACAGCTTGACACAAGAATTAGAATAAACATAGGATTTAAAATTTTCCCTTATGAGCGTCGCAATTCCTGATGACATCCTCCGAGCATCAAACATGACCGAAGATGAACTGAAATTAGAAATTTCCATCTTGCTTTACCAGCAAGGTAAAATTAGCAGTGGTAAAGTCCGAGCTTGGACAGGAATGACAGTACTTGAATTCCAACATGAACTGGCCAAACGCGGTTTACATATCAACTATGGTGTTGAAGATTTCCAATCCGACGTGCAGACACTGCAATCAATGGGCTTACAGTAACAACCTGACCGACTTTTCAAACACCCTCTAATTCACATAGGAGAATAGTATGGCACTGCCTGGCGATCAACACTAAAAACTATCAGAAGCTTTGCGAGATGCGTTTCGGACTCCAGCAAGATTTGAACAATTTGTAAGATATAGATTTAACGAAAACCTATATAACATAACAATTGCCGAGGACTTAAGAGAATTAGCATCCTTAGATTCGCAAATTTTACAGGGTAATAAATATGAGGATTTGTCTGAGGATCTGAAGTTACTAGCTTGCTTGGTATCTATTTGTATATCTTTTATTGATAGAGAACCAGATTTACACCATGCTTTGGAAACTGTATATAAGTTTGATACCATGTCTTTGCATTCAAATCTAGAACAGCGCAATAATTACATTGAAGCTCTCAAAGAACGCTTTCAACGTACACTAAAAGCTGAGGAAAGTGGAGATTCACTAACGGTTTTAAAAGCTTGGATTAACATAGACGAGGCAATACACTCTCTTGTATTCGTCCCACCAGCTGATTCTGACTCTTGGTGGGGCGAATTGCAAAAACAATCACGACGCATACTTATTGGGAAAGTTGCTAAAAAAGCAAAAGAAGAAGGTCATGATGTGCGAATTCAAGAATTATCAGGAGTGGTCCTAATGATATGACGTATTGTTAATAAACCGTGACAATCTCCAAAATGAACCGCTGTGGAAAAAACAATCGACCGTTATTTACGCAGTCAGCCCCGAAACTGTAACTTTAGTGGTCGAAGTCGTTTCAACCAACTGGCGTAACAATCAATGAAATATTCCTTACTGCTCTTAAATTTTCAGGACTTACGCAAAAATTGCCAAAAAGCTTAATTTATCGAACCGCGAAGACGCCAAGAACGCCAAGAATTCGTAGAGTGTGCGTAAGTCCTAATTTTGTGTAAAGTGAAGCCTTGGGCTATCTTATTTTTTTAGTTAATAAATTGCCATTAATATGACCTCAGTTTCTCCTCACAAAAAAGCCAAAGCCCTCAAACCCAGTAGTCGTCGCCCTGCTAAAGAACTCTGTAGTGAATGCGGACTGTGTGATACATACTATATCCACTATGTCAAGGAAGCCTGTGCTTTTATTAATCAGCAGATAGATAAACTGGAAGAACAAACCCATACTCGCTCCCGCAATCTCGACAATCATGATGAACTCTACTTTGGTGTTCAGCAAGAGATGATGGCGGCGCGGAAGACTGAACCAATCCCCGGTGCTCAATGGACAGGGATTGTCAGCACGATCGCCATTGAAATGCTCAATCGTGGCATTGTTGAAGGGGTCGTCTGTGTGCAAAACACCAAAGAAGACCGCTTTCAACCGATGCCCATCATCGCTCGTACCCCAGAAGAAATACTGGCGGCACGGGTAAATAAACCAACATTGTCGCCCAACCTTTCCGTGTTGGAACAGGTGGAAAAATCCGGGATGAAGCGGCTGTTGGTAATTGGTGTTGGTTGTCAAATCCAAGCACTACGGGCAGTTGAAAAACAACTTGGCTTAGAAAAGCTCTACGTATTGGGTACTCCCTGTGTAGATAATGTTAATCGTGCAGGGCTGCAAAAATTCCTAGAAACCACCAGCCGATCGCCTGATACAGTCGTGCATTACGAATTCATGCAAGACTTCCGGGTTCACTTCAAGCATGAGGATGGTTCAACAGAAACAGTGCCTTTCTTTGGATTGAAGACGAACCAGCTGAAAGATGTTTTTGCTCCCTCTTGTATGAGTTGCTTTGACTATGTGAATTCCTTAGCAGATTTGGTCGTCGGTTACATGGGCGCACCCTTTGGCTGGCAATGGATTGTGGTCAGAAATGACTTAGGTAAAGAAATGCTGGAATTGGTAAAAGACCAATTACAAACACAACCAGTGATGTCGAAAGGCGATCGCAAAGCCGCCGTACAACAAAGCATCCCTGCCTACGATCAAGGCATCACCCTACCCATGTGGGCAGCAAAACTCATGGGTGTCGTCATTGAAAAAATCGGTCCCAAAGGTTTAGAGTACGCTCGTTTCTCGATTGATTCCCACTTCACCCGCAATTATTTGTATGTGAAGCGGAATCACCCAGAGAAATTAGAAGCGCATGTTCCAGAGTTTGCTAAACGTATTGTTGAGCAGTATAAATTGCCGAAATAGTACCTCACGCAAAAGTTAGCAACGGATGACATAACGGATGTAACGGATGATTTAACTGTGAGACGACGAGCATCGCACATCCGTTACATCCGCTACAAAATCCGTTGCCGAGCAGTTTTCATTGCGCAAATCCGAACCTACTTAATTTTTGAAATACATGTAGGGTGCGATCGGGCTACCAACAATCATCCAACAAAGCGAATAATCCTGTAGCCTGTTCGCACCATCGGCTGGCGAGGTATATTTTATCCGACCTTAGTTTTAAGATAGTTTTGAAAATCTTCACCTACTTCTTGGATATCAATGTCTGGATGTTGTAATGCTTTTGTCGCTAGGCGTTGAGTCAGTTTATCATCAAGTTGAATATAAAGTTCTAATAATCGTCTATACTCTTCATCTGCACCATTCTCTAATACAGATTCTGCCTGAGTTTCAATATTTTCTAAAAGCCACATTTTCTCAAATGAAAGAATAGCACGACGAACTAACTCAATATCTGAATGACCAACACTAGCTAACTTGATTAATTCATTAAATAAACTCTGACTTTCTTCATTTGTTAGATAGTTAATAATTTTCAATGCTGAGCTTCTCTCCAGGGGGTTTTGTAAAGCGAGTCTAATCAACTCTACTCTAGAGGGACTATTTAAGAAATTTTTACGAGTTGACAAATAAGTTTTTTCTTGGTCAATTAATTGACGCCAGAGGTCTGTATCTTGTTGATAGTATTTTGTTTCAGTCATAGCTAGTATTAATTAGATTATTTGTTTTTTACCAGTGTAAATCCAGCCACAAGCCTTGAATTTTTCTACAAATTCTGAAAATGGCATTTCAAGGGCAGGGTAGATAGTATGATGGGTAGGTGAGTGATTTCCACCAACATCTTCACCATCTGCGATTACTGCAATACCGACTGGTAATGGTGTGCCTTTATCTATTCTATAATAATGTCCTGTCAGGGGAGCATACCTAATATCCGCAAAAGTTGATGCTCCTGTTGGCGGTTGGGTAGGTTTTACCAAATCCCGATCAACAACAATATCTATACTGGGTCGCGGTGGACGAGGAGATTTTCTATTGCCAAAAGCGTAGAGAGTTACAGGTAAAATATAAGTCATGAAAATATTGCGGTTGCTTGTCAATAGTAAATATTCTCAGAGCCGCTGCAAAATTAAAAATGAAGAATTTCTATTTTTAATTTTTAATTTTTAATTTTTAATTCCCTACTCCCGTACAGACGTTCCGCTGTCCCGTCTCTTCCCTACTCCTTCAAATACGATTTCTTAACAGATGCTAAAGCCTCGACTATCTCAAAACCTTTAGCCTCGATCAGGTTTATTAACTCTTCCCTTGTAAGAGTGTCATCTTTAAAAGTAATATTTGGGTTCACCGCCTTCAGATCGTAGCCATTAGATTCTATTACTTTACGAGATACAGTCCAACTGCGTGGAGACAAGTCACTTCTATCTTGCTTTGGTAGTAAGCGGAAAAACTCATCAAAATCTTCCAGAGTCAAGGGTGTTTTCTTGCTGATTTTAATGTCTGAAAGGTCATAATACCAGATATTTTCAGTTGGTTTGCCTTTAGTAAAAAATAACAAGTTCGTTTTCAAGCTGGTGCCAGCATTTATGAACACGCCTACAGGTAAACTCACAATACACCATAAGTCACATTCTTTAAGCAACTGATGCTTTGTTTGAAAAAAAGATGATTCATTTGTCCGAAATAAAACTCCTTCATCAACTACAATGCCGCAACGTCCACCTGGTTTAAGGCTGTTAATTATATGCTGCAAGAACAATATTTGTGTTGAGTTTGTTTTAAAAGCAAAATTGTTCTGAACTTCTTTTCCTTCCTTACCACCAAAAGGTGGATTAGTAAGAATTACATCAAAGCAATTGGGAGCGTTTTGAAATAATCCATCATAAATTACCTGTTCTGTGAGCGTGTTACCATGCCACAAGTGAGGTTTATCAATGCCGTGTAGTAATAAATTTGCTAAGGCAATTGGGTAAATAAGGTTCTCTTTTTCCCTACCGTAAAAAGTATGATACTTGAGTATTTCAAGTTGTGTGGTAGAAATATTCGTTCCCATAGATTCGCGGACAAACTCATAAGCTTGAGCTAAAAAGCCTCCTGTGCCGCAGCTAGGATCGTAAACTGTTTCACCTACTTGCGGCGCAATAACATTTACCATCACACGGATAATCTCACGAGGGGTAAAAAATTGTCCACCGTCGTTAGATTTCTCCCCCATTTTCAGTAGTAGTCCTTCATATACTTGTGACAGGGGAAATATATGAGTGAAGTCTACATTTTTGTTGCTAATTTCGTGGATTTTATTTAGTACGTCCAGTAAGTTAGATTCAGTATCAATGCGTACTCGATCCACACTAGACATGATTTCACTAATAACTTTCTGACGATGTGAGGAATTGTGCTGATATTTCAAACCCTTGAGGTGGGAAATTAGCTCATTATTAACAAAGCTGACAAATGCTCCCATACCACTCATCTGTAACTCTATTCGTTTCCAACCGCTGGGATCTGCCCATTCTTGCCAACGGTAAGGTGATACTAATGAAGGTAGGGATTGAATACCCGCAATTTCTGCTTCTTTAGCTTCAATAGCCTCCTGTTCATCCAGAAGGCGAAGAAAAAGTAGCCAATTTAACTCTGGAATATATTGCATTGCGCCAGCACAATTTGAGCGTCGCATGATGTCACAAATACTCTTGATCGCACTGTTAAGGGACTGAGGAGTTTTAAAAAGTTTACTGTTTTCATTTGCTTTTGTCTCGCGATCGTTTAACGTACTCATATTGATTTTCTATCTGAAGTTTTAAATTTGGATTGGTTATATATCAATAGCGTTTAAGTAGGGGCAGTGGAGATTTGACAGGTGTAGAGACGTTGCATCCAACGTCTCTACATAGGTGGATGTAAATAAATTATCTTATCTTAACAAGAGTATTGTAGTAACCGTTCAGGGGGGAGTGCCCTGGAACATACCCATTGCCTAATTAATCGC
>CAXTSI010000108.1:0-19891 GCA_964246695.1 uncultured bacterium | reverse complement strand
CCCTACTTCCCCTACTCCCCCTACTCTGAAGAGTGAACCTTCTGATACTCTATTCCTACCTAATCAGGCGACTCCTAAAGTTGTGCCTCGACCATTTACCAGCGTAGTCCCCTACGCACTACCACAAGTACAAGCACCTGTACTTCCCGTCCCCATCGTCACTACACCACAACCTAGCGTGGCTACACAACCGGAAAAAATGCCGGTAATTCCGCCGCCAATTGCGTTTGTAGATGTGCCTGCTGACTTTTGGGCTCGTCCTTTTATTGACACTCTTTCTTCCCGTGGAATGATCAAGGGCTTTCCCGATAACTCCTATAAACCAAATGAGCCTGTAAGCCGCGCTGAATTTGCTGCCATACTGCAACAAGCCTTTAACAAAGAGCCTGGTAGTAATACGGTACTCAGGTTTAAAGATATACCAGAAAAATTCTGGGCTATTCCAGCTATTGATCGAGGCATCAGCACAGGCTTTTTAAAAGGCTACCCCGATCAAACCTTCAAACCAGAGCAAAGGGTTTCGCGAGTGCAAGTTTTAGTTGCCCTTGTCAGTGGGTTGAAGCTGAAAGTTCCCTCGGACCCAACTCAATTGTTAAGTACTTACAAAGATACTCAGGATATTCCTAACTACGCTACTGACAGGGTAGCGGCTGCTACAGCAAATAGTCTTGTTGTCAACTATCCAGACCCAAAAATCTTAGCTCCTAACAAAGAAGCTACCCGTGCTGAGGTAGCGGCGATGGTTTATCAAGCTTTGGTGAAAATGGGAAAATTGGAACCAATTCAATCTCAGAACATTGTAATTCCACCTCGTTGAGATCTTTACTAAAAAGTGGTCAAGAGTTTTTGAAATTCTTCTTGACCACTTAGATATCAGGCGATACACCCTCTTCTCCATGAATGAGGTATCACCAGTTATAGCTCTTAAACTTCTGGGAATTGATTACCGATAACTTGTGTCTTGAGTGTAGAAATTTCATGAGTTAACTCTTGACGAGTCGAGGCTTTGAGCAAATAGCGGTAAACAAACCACACGGAATAACCAATACCAATCAGTTCAAAGGTTGGTGATACCAAGGGAATATCATTCAAAGCATCCAATACTGCGAAGAGTATTTTAACTGCAACAATCGATGTCAGTATTAAACCAATGGTAACTAGAGGTTGTTTGTATGTATTAAAGAAGCTGACAACGTAATCGGGTAGTGTTGCTAAAAAGCTAGAAACTTGTTCGCCATATTTTACCCATTCCTCTTGAGACTCCGTAGTCGGCTGAATTTTGGTAAGAGTTCCTGTTTGGTTATTGATTTCTGGCATTGTTGCTTCTGGAGATTTGGTTTCTTTGTATTCCGGTTCTGGCATTTCCGCTTCCATAATTTTCACAGTTAATTCGCTTTCATCCGGATATTTACACCAATGGGGTGTTGACTAAAAGATGCATCTGTGCATCAGAGTCAAATAGTTCCGGGTTCAAAAGGGCTTGGTCTATTTATAACCATAGTTGCCCTTTAACCACTACTTCATCAACTACAAGGTAGAAAGTTAGTGGTGAGCACGTATTGGGATGAACAGCAATCGGCAATTCTAAGGAGTGCAGTTAACCATCCTACGTTGTGTTATTTACCAATAATCGTGCCGATCTAATTACAAATCATGCTTAAATCAGGTCTCCTCTTAGTTATACAAGTCTAAATGCCGATTTTACCTGATATTTAGGCTATCTTAAGCTGCAATTCTCAATTAATACACTCAATATTTATATGAATACGTAATCAACGTTTTTTTATTAATAACTACTAGACTTTCGGACTTTTTTATGATATAAGCTTGTTACTCATCCAGTTTTCTGGTTCATACACTTTGCGTGCGATCGGGTGAGCGCTGCACAAGTTAAACCTATGTTATCTTGAGTATAGTTAAATATTTTAAGATTATGCCCAAGATAACAATACAGGAAGCGAGTGACTTATTGGGTGTGCATCCTGACACGATGAGGAGGTGGGAGAGTGAAGGGAAGATCGTGCCAGAACGGACAGTGGGAGGGCATCGCAGGTATGATGTAGCCAAGTTACTAGGCACGACAGAAAAAGATGGAAAGACAATCTGTTATGCGCGTGTCAGTACCAGACCGCAAAAAGAGGACTTGCAAAGACAGTCGTTGGTACTGGCAGGACACTGCGTTCATGCAAGGCTACTCATACGAGGTGATCAGCGATATAGGGTCAGGAATTAATTACAACAAGCGTGGATTAACGAAGTTAATCAAACTGTTACTGTCAGGGGAAGTAAGACGACTAGTAATTACCAATAAAGACCGTTTACTTAGATTCGGTGCTGAGCTAATTTTCTCGTTATGCGAGCAATTAAACGTTGAAGTTGTAATTCTAAACCACGACGTTAATAGCTCACCTGAGGAAGAATTAGTCTTGATGTTCTAGAAGTGATAACAGTGTTTTCTGCCAGACTGTATGGCGAAAGTGACCATCAGAACAAAGCAATACTTGAAGAACTGGAAAAAAGTGCGAAAAAGATTGTATAAACTTGCGCAATTGAAGACGAAGGTACTGTATCATAGAAATATACAGAGGAAAAATCGAATAAACTTGGAGGTGAGAAGCTCTGTCCGTGGTAACGATTCAAACATTAGCAGGAAATGCCCAAAAGATGCCAGAAAATAAACAGGCATTGGAGTATCTAGAAGAGTATGGAGAGATATTCGGGCAAGCAATTCGTCAAGGATATTCAGAGAGGAACAAGATCGGTCTTACCGAAAAAAAAGCGCGTGAGCTAGAATCAAACATCTGCAAGCAATTAGAAGAAAAGTATAAGCTATCAGCATCAGAAGCGAGGAATGCTTACAATAAATCATCTGCTGCTTATGACTCTCAGGCGGAGTTAGTTGACCTTTATATAGATGAGTCTTTTGACCGGATCAGGGAACTGAGAAGGACTATAAAGAAGTTAGAGTTAAAGTTAAAAAAAGCTCAGGAATCAGGACAAACATCAACAGCTAGCAATCTAACTAAAAAGATTCACTACAAGCAGCAGAAGATTAACAAAGTAGAAGCCAAGATAGTGCGACTAAAGAAGTCAAGGGCTGAAGGCAAATTCAGCGTGACTTTTGGCTCTGCAAGACTATTCGAGCAGCAGTACAGGCTAGAAGAAAACGGTTATGCAAGCCATGAAGAATGGCTCTTAGACTGGAGAGAGTCTCGCTCGGCACGTTCATTCTTTATCGGCTCCAAGAACTACCAAGGCGGCAATCAGCTAGTTAGGTATGACGCTGAAAAACACACATTAACAATCACCGTTACGCCAAGTCTTAGGGAGAAATATGGCAGCACTGTCACCTTATATCAAATTGCTTTCCTTCGCGGAGAAGAGTGGTTAAAAGCAGCAATAGAACCAGTAAAGCGAACATCGACTCGTGTCAAGAAAAAGAACGGAGATTCAGTAGAAGTTGTAGAAGATTTAGAGTGTGTGCGAGTGCCGAAAAAATTACAGAAAGTAGAAACATCTAGGAATGGCAGCACATTACCTGTCACTTATGAAATTGTTCGTCTTGACGGCAATGTTTACATCAACGCAACCATAGAGACGATAGATCCAGTAATCACAACAAGCCTGGAAAATGGCTCACTGGGGATAGACTTTAATCCTGGCAGCATTGATTGGACGTTGATCGACCGACATGGTAATTTGAAGCGCCACGGCACAATCAAAACAAATGTTCAGGATAAGCGCTCAGTACAGACCAAAGATATTATTGGAAAGGCTGTATCTGAGGTGGTCAAAGTCGCACTTAAGCACAACGTTCCTGTTGTTATTGAAGATTTAGACTTTGCCCAGAAGAAAGCATCCATGAAGGATCTCGGTACTAAATACGCACGGATGCTCTCTAATATGGCTTACTCTCAGTTCACTCAGATGATTGAATCTAAATGCTTAAAATCTGGGGTAGAACTCATCAAGATTCACCCTGCCTATACGAGCGTGATTGGTGTCACCAAGTACATGGCAGTTTACGGTCTTAACTCTGGTTGCGCCGCTGCTTTGGTGATAGCGCGGCGTGGTCAGGGTAGGACTGAAAAATTACCCACAGCCCTTGCATCTTACTTCAGAAAGCCAGAGGACATGCTGAAGTCGGGTGCTTGGGCGAAGGTAGCTAAGAGAATAAATATTTGTGGTGGTTTTAATCGCCACAAGTTTTATTCTCTTGGTATCAAACAGGCACGGACTAACAGTCTGTTGCACAGCAAGCTACGGCAAACAAAAGCCTCTCGTAGGCGTGATACTGTGCAGGTCTTCGTGACCCCTCATATCGGTCAAAAACGCCGCGCTACTGGTTTCCCTGTCCTTAAGGGCTTAAATCCTTAAGTTTGCAGAGGTTTTGAGTAGCGCACTAATTGGGGCTGCCTCCTGTAATTTACTAGAGGCAGCAGCTAACTGCGACTGCATTCGCAGGCACAGAGTCTCCTATCCAACACCCGCCCAGATTCGCTGCTTTGTTAATTTTCTCAGAAGAACTTAGTTGAGGCTACTTCCAATCGGGAATTTTTGCTCCATCTTCACCACCAATACCAATTCCTGTGTTGTAGATTTGGGCATTACTAATATCGAGGTTATTCATTGATGCCCCATACACATTAGAATCATTAATCGTGGCGCGAGTAAAATTGACTCGGTTGAGATTTGCCTGCTTAAAATTAACGTTTGTTGCAAAAGCTGACGTTAAGTTAGCGCCAGCCAAATTAGCACCAGTTAAATCTGCACCTTCGAGGTTAGCTCGTTTAAGGTTAGCTCCTTGCAGATTTGCTTTTCTCAAATCAGCACCAATTAAGTGGGCGCCTTGGAGGTTAGCGCCTTGGAGGTTGCACCCGACACATTCCCCAGTTGATATTAGCTTTTGTACATGCTGCGGATTTTCTGCTCTCACTAAACTAGTGAAAAATAGGGGAGTAACTAAGGTTAGAGTAACTAAAAAGTTGCGAGTCATAAATTTTCCCCTTTTGTCTTGAAGTTCGTCCGTTCTTTTCCTCACTCTTATATTATGTCACTAAATTCTGATAGAAGCATTGATGGACTACATATGCAGGTTGTGATTTCAGATCTGTTAACGCCGAGGAGATAAATTTCGCGCTTTTGATAAAAGCCCTAGTACATGACGGCGGAAATAACGCTACCATCTCAAACAGCCAAAACCCTTGTATTTCAAACTTTTTAAGTTTTAATTTTTAATTTTTAATTTTTAATTCCAAGGGAGCGGTACTAGAAATTCTCGCATGTACAGATTTACTAACACAGGCTGTTCTTGCTGTACCCAGTGACTACAGTTGGGAATGTATTTAATTTGCAAGTTTCTTACGTAGTGTTCTGTGCCGTAGGTTAATTCCTTACCCAAGGCAGTATCATTTTCTCCCCAAATCATTAATGTTGGCACTTCCAGAACACCCCAACTTTCATTTAGCATTCTTTGCTGAAAAATGTTGCGGTAATAGTTTAACATTGCTGTCAGCGCACCGCGTTTTGCTGCTGCATTTTTATAAGCTTCTATATCTGCTGGAGTGAAAGCGCTTTGGGCGATCGCCATACCTTTAAAAGCCGTTTCAATTGCTTGATAATCTGACGATTGTAAAAGTAACTCCGGTAGCCAAGGAAGTTGAAACAAGAAGATGTACGCGCTACGTAGCAATTGTTGGGGAGTACGTAAACCTTGTGCCAACTTGGCGGGGTGAGGCAAGTTGAGTACAATTAATCGCTCTACCATTTCGGGGTGGGCGTAAGCGAAAACCCAAGCAATAGCACCTCCCCAATCATGTCCAACCAAAACACACTTATCGTATCCTAATCCTTTAATGACTCCCTCAACATCTCTCACAAATTCATCCATTACATAAGCTGATTGGTTTTGTGGCTTATCGCTATCGTTATAACCACGTAAGTCAAGGGCGACGACTTTAAAAAGTAGCGCAAATTCTGGTATTTGATGCCGCCATGAGTACCAAAACTCAGGAAATCCATGTAACATTAGCATCAAGGGACCTTCCCCTTGAGTTACGTAATGCAGTTTAACACCATTGGTAGTGATATCCGCGTGCTGCCAAGAACCTTCTAGTACAGACATAATTAATACTCCTAGAGTTATGTGAAAAATCTAAATTTTCAAATTTATTAGGACGATCGCATTGACAGAAATAGTCAAGTATGCATTGGCATGAGTCCGGCAAGAAGCCCAAATTTCATTTGGGTAGACCACAATATGACAGTCAGGGCGCGGTAACCCCGCCCCAGATCTCAACTGAGATTTTTCTACTTTGACGATCGGCCAGCGCCTGAAGGAGGGCGATCGCCAACAGTCTGAAACAACCGAATTCCATCCGAAACATAACCGTAGGGGCGGGGTTTCCCCGCCCTGACAATGTGGCACGGGTTCTGTTTGATAGCGATGCCTCAAAGAAAGCTCTGCACCTTCGTACTCGCTCGTCCGTCTAAAACAACCGAATTCCATCATACACATAATGCTTAATTTGTGAGCGTGCTCTATCCTAGTAGTAGGTTGGGTTGAGGCACGAAACCCAACATTTATCGACATTTGTTCGGTAACGCTTATGCTCAACCCAACCTACAATTATCCTTAGGGATTTCCAAGTAAAAAAATATCCAACTATTTCTTGTGGGATGGGCATCCAGCCCGGACTATGAACTGGGCGGGCAGGATGCCCACCCCACAATATTGGATATGTTCCTCGTTTATTGGGGTACTGAACTTAATGATGGCGCGACAGCTTACAGTGGAAAGTGTAACTGAGAGATGCTTGTTACCCATCATCCTCCGTTTTCTTGTCTACCAAATAAGTATTCTAAAATGCGTTGGCTTTCAGTTCTTAGCCCTCTAATTTCAGTCATGATGACTTCAAAGTTACGTTGCGCCACCTCATGGTTACGCTGATGTACTTCAACTATCTGCACGAGCGAATTGACCGTTGAACGTAGTTCGCCAATGCTGGAACGCAGTTCGCCAATGCTGGAACGCAGTTCGCCATCGCTGGAACGTAGCTCAGAAATCGCTACTGCATTGGCTTGTGCTGTACCTGCTGTTTGCTCTAGGATAGCTTCAATTCGATCTAATCTATCTGTATTCATGCTTAAAGGAGTCCAGCCACCTTAAGTCCCAATTTTCACAGGGATGAAGCGGTCAATTTCTCGTAAAGTTGATGATATTATTATAATGAGCCGGACAACTGTTCGACCTTGCAGCCTACCAAGCTATCCGACTCAGTTTTATATTTGGAGGTCGTTATCAACCTCACTGGAGCAGGTCTGGACTCTTGTTTGGTACGCCCGATGGATTCCCATCCACCAGTTCTGACAGCACAAGAGCGCTGAACGCCCCCACCACAACCCGAAAACCGACATTGTCGTTCCTGTTGTCGCGCGGGTTCCTGTCACGATACGCAGAACGGCAGTTCCTCGCGTTGTTGTTCCACGAGCCGCCCCGCAGCATCCGGAATTGCCAGCCCCATATTCTATGTTAACACCTTCTGTACAAACAAACCCAGTTCATCCAAAACATCACCGTAGGGGCGCGGTCTCCGCGCCCTTACAATCTGTGGTCAATTCCTTGTAAGATGAACATCCTTGCGTCCTAGGAACTGGGCGGGCAGGATGCCCACCCCACAATAGTGGATAATTTATTTGTTGGAGTTCCCTTATTCACATCTTGCACCATTCTCAATAAGACCTAAAAAACCGGGTTTCTTAACGTAAAATATCGGGCTTCAGGCTTTACGATTTGCAAGAAACCCGGTTTTTGGCGCTGGTGCAAGATATAAGCTTAGGTAGGAATCAGATCGCGGATGAAATTGGTTTTTTGTACAACCACAATTTTTGTCTTGACCCAATTAATCGCGTCTGTAGATTTTTTGGCGTTCTTCTTTGCGTCTGGGCGTAGAGCGGAAGACAAAAAAGGTCTATTTACCCTAATTGCTGTATTTAGAGCAGGCTCAGGCAGGGTAGGAGAAAGTTATTAATTACCACTTGACTAATTCATCTGTTTCTTGTTAGTATAGTGGAGAGGAAAAAAAATTGATCGCGCGGTGCGCGAAAGCAAAAAGAAGGGTAAAGAAAAAAGGGCTAAAGTGCAAAGGGCAACTAAGTCCTGAACGGCCCCACCACAACCCGAAAACCGACAACGACGAGCCAGTTGACGCGCGGGTATCTGCCACGATACGCAGAACGGCAGAACCACGCGTAGTTGTTCCACGATCCGCCCCGCAGCAACCGTTGATTATCATTCTCATTTATCCAAGCAGTACCATCGGCAGGCGCTTCATTATAATTATCATGCCAGGTATCTTGACACCATTCCCATACATTACCATGCATATCATATAACAAAAATGCATTCGGGGGAAAAATGCCGACATCAGTTGTTTGCTGTCGGAATTCACCTTTAGGTGCAGAACCATAAGGATAATTTCCGTGGTAATTTACTAGATCCGTCGTAATAGTCGCACCAAAATAAAACGGGGTAGTTGTCCCTGCCCGACAGGCATATTCCCACTCAGCTTCACTAGGCAACCGATAGGTTTTTCCAGTCCTTTGTGATAGTTTAGCACAAAACTCAGTTGCATTATCCCAACTTACTTTTTCAACTGGTCTTTTTGATCCTTTGAAACCAGAGGGATTATTACCCATGACTGCCTGATACTGCTCCTGGGTTACAGTATACTTGCCCATAAAAAAGGGCTGAACGGTAACAGTGTGCTGTGGACCTTCAGATGAAACTCGGTCCGTCTCCGCTGGTGGCGAACCCATGAGAAACTTTCCCCCTGGAATTTCTACCATTTCCAGAGTCATGCCGTTGCCCAAATTTTCTGTAAAGAAATTTGCCTGACTGGGACGGCGATTGGTGATATTTCCGCGATCGCCGACGGTGACAACTTCAAATTGAACGGTTTGCAGAACCACGGATTGTGGCAAGAAAGCCCGCTTCTCTGAGACGCGGGGTTTCTGTTGTTTTGAATTATTTTGCAGTACGAATCCTCCGATGGTTGCCAAACCTAACCCAGCACTTCCCCAACCCAGATATTGAATGACCTTTCGCCGTGATAAGTTCTTTGTTCTGATTTGTTCAGGAATAGGCAAACTTATACCAGCAACTTTGATTTCGTTTTCTTTACCTAGGGCTTTGCCTAACTCATTTTTTGCGGCTTCCAAATTGCCACTCGCGAAGTTTCCCATTCCACGAGCGTAAATCAAAAGCGGCTGGAATTCTTCCCATCCACCCAGTGGTTCTGCCAATGTTTCCACCAAAGATGCTAATCGAATAATATCGGTCCTATCCTGTTGATAGGCACTTGCAAGAGCCAACGCCAGTTCGCGAGTTGCCTGATTAGATCGGGTGTATGCTAAAGCTATCCATCGCTGAGCCTGAGCAAAGTCCTGAATGTCAGGATCGTCGCTTTGAATTTGCTGCCGGACATAATTGAGCAAGAAGTCCGACAGTTCATTAATCCGCTGTTGACCAAACTTTTCATCTTCCTTCAATCGATTCAGCAGAACATTTCGCACTGCCACATTCATCTCGTAAAGTTCATGCCCCACTTCATCGCATAAACTAGAAAGCAGCAAATCTGCCACTGCTATCCAGGGAATACCAAGAACTTCACCGTGAATATCTCTCTGGAAATTAACCCACAAAGAATATAACAAATCTGGTGTAAGTGCTAAGGGAAATGCAGCATAATATGCCAAATATAGGTGTGCTGTTCCGAAGCGTTTTCCAAAAGACTCGATGCGTCGCTTGGCAACTTCAGGTCTAACTTTGCTCATAATCTGCGCCCCTCAAAATTTGTTGGGCGTCCGCGCAGCACACCAATAGCATCCTGCAAACCTCTGCGGCTGACTTCAAACATCGGCACAAGGCGGGTGATATCTACCGCTGTGGTATTAGCCCACCGCTTTCTCGGCATAGGATTGAGCCAAGCAATATAACGCACCCGCTGTTTGATCTGGGCAAGAAATTTTTTAGTTAATTCGTAACGCTCTTCACTATAGCCGCCACGAGCAGCACCAGCATCACTGAAAATCAACACAGCAGTCCGATCGGAACAAACATTAGTAACTACATGAGAAACTAACTCTGCTTCCAGAAGATTAGAGTCGTGGTAGAGATATTCAATCGGGCAATTATGAAAGTAGTAAATGCCCGCTTTACCCAACAACCCTCCGCGTAAAGCAGTTTCTGCTAACCGAAGCGATAGCGCACCAAAAGGCACCATTGAGCCATCTCGATCAATTAGCAACAACAGTTCCGCCTTGTTGACTCGACGTGGAACCAACACAGGTTTGAGGAGTAGACCTTGGCGTCCAATCAGATTAACTGTTGCTTCCACATCTAACACTGTCGGTGCTCCCTCACGGACTGGGCGGCGCAAGTAGCGCCAAATCTGTTTCATTTGTCGCTCTGTAACAGGAAAATACTCACCGTTCAGGATGAAGTGACTCTCAGGAATACCTTCGTTTATAATAGTAGGTTGGAGTACTGCTTGAGCTATTTGTACCTCATCTTTGTCCAAGAAACCGGGTTTCTGTTTTTCCTTGCTCTGTTCCGCCTTCCGGGTCGCCACCCACCAGACAATTACCCCACCACTCAAGCCAATAACTAGTGGCATCCAAAAAATCAAATTTGGTTGGTTTCTATTTGTGTTCGCCTGTGGTGTCTGGGTAGGGGTTGAAATCAGTGTTGCTGTCTGGGTGCCGATAATAGTTGGTGTTACTGATGGGTTTTGCAAGACGATGTTTGGTGTCTTTGATAAGTTTTTCTGGGTTTGATCTTTGGAACTGCTTGTAACACCCAAGATCATTCCGACGGCTAAAATCCCCTGAATCAGATAGTAAGTAATCGGATAAATCTTACCCAACCCAGATGGTGTTGCAGATGTTGAGATGACACCCTCACTGCCGATCGCTTGTTCAAAGTGATACTCAAATAGCCGCTTTTCCTCAGCAGATTTGATCCACAAAGTCTGACACAGACGTTTCAAAGCAACTCGGTCACTGATTCCAAAACCTGCTTGCAAAGCTTGCAAAACTAACTGATACTCGTCAATGCCAAGTAGTAAGCCTGCTTCGCGTAGCCTAGTGAAGAGTTCTAGCAAAGGCAATTCACAACCCCCCTCAATCCCCCCATTTCCGGGGGGAAGAACCTCCCTACCCGCCTGCGGGTCGTGTCGGGTCGGGGTTTTAGATATCTTTGCCAGCAGTCTATTTACGTCCACGGCTTTGTCTTAGATAACGGATATGGTCATCCCAACTTTTCAGCAACACACCAGCATATGGCAGTTTACCATCAAGTTTTGCCAGAACCTCATCTTGAGGATAGCGGCGCAGAACGCGAAACCAGTCAATCAATTCGCTAGTGCTGACCTTTTTGCCAGCTTCACCTTTATCCTTCCCCATTTCCTCCCGCAGAAGTAAGAAGCGAACCACGGCTTTATCTACCAAAGGCTGTGGTGAAGTTGGAAAGTGAGAGTTGACAATTTCTATCAACCGTTGGGGGCTGGGAAATTCTACATAGTGAAACAAGCACCGCCGCAAGAAAGCATCTGGCAAATCTTTCTCGTCGTTGCTAGTGATAAAGACTATTGGTGCTGCTTTTGCTTGAACTTCCCGTTCAGTTTCCTCGACAATAAACCTTTGCTCATCCAGTTCCAAGAGTAAGTCATTAGGAAAATCAATGTCAGCTTTATCAATTTCGTCAATTAATACCACAGTCCGCTGATTATTCTGAAACGCACGTCCCAATGGTCCCCATTGGACGTAGGTAGCCGGATCGCTAATACGCGGAATATCCTCATCCTTAATAATGCGACCTGTCGCAGCAAGTTGAGCATCGCGTAAGCGACTAACCGCGTCATAGGTGTATAGTCCATCCTTTGCCCGACTGGTAGACTTGATGTACCAAGCTTCAAAAGGCAGACCAAGTTCGTAAGCCACAGCACGAGCCAATTGTGTTTTACCACATCCAGGCTCCCCCTTGAGCAGCAGTGGTCTTTCCAGGTAAATAGCCAAGTTAACAGCCTCTATCAGGTCTTCATTAGGCAAGTAGGGAGATAAGAAATGTCCACTCACATCTTGTTCTCCTGCCTTGGGCTGTACCTTCCCAGTGTACTCAAGTTGGTTTTGAATCAGTGTTTCAGCCATTTGTCTTTTGCTTCATACCAGTTATGGTCGCACCAATCACAAATTTCGGAAAATGCCAGTTCTGGAACGCCGTTATCACTATTTTTTAGGATTTCCAGGGCTGGGTCTTTTTTTTGATTAATAACTTTAACCAGAGGTAATTTGTCTAATTTCAGAGTTTTAATCCATTGATTTAAAACTTGTTGGCAAAATGGATTAATAGTTGGTAGTTTAATGGGAATTCCAGGTTCCCAGTTTGGCTCTACTCTTTCCACAAACAAGGTATCCCGAGTACCCACACAACCTTCATAATCAACGAAAAACATCAGTAGCCGGAATTTGCGTTGGGATACAGACTCTCGTGCTTGACTCGCTAATGGTAGCCAAAAGTCGTGGATGAGTTCACGTAAATAGTTTTCTGGCATACAATTCACATCGTGGAAAATCAGGACAACATTCTGAGTTTGCCACCACTGATAAACTCGTTTCACAATTTCTACGGATGAATTTTGCCGCTTTAGACCAACACGACCACCGAGTTCCCGCCATAGAGTGTTAACATCGATTCTGCGCCCTATCCGATGGAGTTCCACTGGTAACACCTTACTTGTAGTGCCGTCATCAATATGCTGCGTCATTATCCGATTTAGTAACCAACGCTGACCATAGTCTGGCGAACCGTGAATCAGAAAAGCTCCTATTGATTGAGCTTCAATAAATTCTATAAATGAAAGTACTTGCTCTTCGTAGCCTAATTTCAATAAAGCACGATATAAATCTAGACTAAATACTGCTATATCTGAATTTTCAATCTGCAGCGTCATCAGACTACGTTCAGCTTCGGCTTCCTCAATGTCATTTTCTAGTTGGAAGATCTTTGAAGGATCTGTCTCAAATATCTTTGCTCTACGGAGGTGCAGTATCTTTTTGTCTAGCAGATCGCACAGTTCTTGTAGTCCTGATCGTTGGTTCATGTAAATGTTGACACAGAGTACACCAATGAGTTCCTGGCGATGAACGATGTCTGATATAAGCAGCTACGCATCTACGTAGTACCTACTCAATTTCATTTAGCTACAATGGCAAAACACCCTGTTACAGATTTATAAAAAAATAAATTGTGCCGTAGGACAAGCTTTTTATGTTCCCATAAAATGATATTATAATTTATTTTCGAGTGCTTTTAAATTGGCAGAAATACACATCTGCTGTAGTAGGGTGGGCAATGCCCACCCCACTACGGAATAGTCTTGCTACCTATAGCAATCCTAAATGATTTGTGAAGGTCGAGAAACCCGGTTTCTCAAAGAAACCGGGTTTCTAAAGCTTGAGATGTTCGCAACTCAAATAAGATTGCTATATGATACGATTCGCGGAAAAAACCTTATTTTTATAAGTACTTAATATGCTAACAGAAGAGCAACGGCGTCGATTGGAACGAGAAAGAGACTCACTTGAACAATTGTATGAACTCCAAAGTGAGAAAGTGGCGGCGATACGAAAAGCTTTAGCTATTGAAACTGACCCATCGCGTAAGTTTCAATACAAACAGCAGATTCAAGAACAGGAGAATGATCTCAATAAGCTAAGTGATAAATTAAATGAAATTGAAGCTGCACTAAACTCAGTAAAAGACTCTGATATCAAAAGTATACAGCAAAAAATATTGATTTTGGCAGCAATTCCGCAACCACACAATTTGCGTTTAGATAAAGAAATGCGGGAAATTAGGGCAGCTATCGAACGTGCTACAAAACGGGATTTATTTGAAATTCATCAAAGAACTGCTGTACGTCCTCAAGATATTCGCAGGGCGATCGCCGAACTACGCCCCCAAATCGTCCATTTCTGCGGTCACGGTATGGAAAATGGCAGCTTAGTGTTAGAGGACGATCAAGAAAACCACAAACCTGTATCACCAGAAGGATTGGCTGCATTGTTTAAGCTGCACGCTGAATATGTTAACTGTGTGCTACTAAATACCTGTTATTCAGAAAAATCCGCTCATGCTATTAGCCAATATATTAACTACAGCATTGGCATGAACCAGCCAATTGAAGACCAAGCAGCGATTGTATTTGCTCAAGGATTTTATGATGGGCTGGGGTATAAAAATTCAGACAATCAAGATAATTTTCAAAGAGCCTTTGATGAAGGTATAGTTGCCATTCAAATGGAAAACCTTGCACAGGGGCAAATACCAGTTTTAATGACTAGTAAATAGCTCGTCTAGTGTCACAGTTATCATAAACAATATGTGCGATTTTCCGCATTCACGCTCAAGCGATCGCATGCCTTTCGAGAATCGCGGCTTCTTTTTCAAAAAACTTGACAAGGCGGGGGTGGGTATGGTTAGGACACAGTTGCTTGACAGGGAAAATAATCACAGTCAAAGTGACTGCACTGTTAAGGGTTGCAATTCGCCCCAAACCTTAATTACCGCTGCCTTCCGCCCACTTTACCAAGCCTAGCAGCAGGGGCGCGATCGTTACGACATCAGCACTTTTTGACAACACAGTATCAAGAGGATTGCTGATGAGGTGCTGCTTGCTGCACTTCCTCTACGCTTAAACCTAACTCCTGTGCCACTGCTTCCACAGTCAACCCTAATTTTAACAATAGAGGTACTGTTCTCAACTTTTCCCGACGGACACCATCATCAAACGCTTCCTGATAAAACCTTGTTTGCTTGAAGTCGCCCAATTCAAACATTGCTGCTATCTCCTCCCGACTCATGTTAAGAAACTTGTAAACTAAGATCGTCTCTATTAATTGTAATAATTGCCGCTGTTGCGGTGGTGAGTTGATCTGTTGTCTGGTTCTGTCGATTAACTGCCTTGCAAGTTCAATTGCTGTATTTTCATTTTCAATCACTAATTTAATGATAGCAATGCCTACTGGTAGCGATTCAGTTTCACCTAACTCATCGATATAAATACGACTAACTCGCCCAGAAGCAAAGAATTCACGGTAATGTTTTATATCTCCTGTGTCTGTACTCTTAGTGGGATAAATTAAGACTGCACGCCAATCGTTTTTGGGTTTATTCTGGCGCAGATACAAACAGATTTCGGAAAATAGCCGGGAGTAAATTTCATCATCAGATTGAAACTGAACTTCCACAAAGTAAGCCGTGTTTTCGCCTTCTTGTGTAGGCAGAAATACTCCATCAATTCTGAAAGATGTTTGCTTAATTTCTACTGAAGAGAATTTATAAACATTAGCTTCTTCGGGCGGTTCCCCAATTAGTTCAAAGAAAATACTAGGGAATTCTTGGAATAGGCGATAGAAAATGCTGTCGGTTTTCACAAATTTTAGGACTTACGCATTGACAAAAATAGTCTTGTATGCTGTGGGATGAATCAGGCGGCTGTAGGGGCGCGGTTTCCGCGCCCTTACCATGTGGTCAATGCTGCGAGATGAAACGACCGTATTCCATTATACACATGATGCTCAATTTGTATAGCCCTGACGACTGGAAGTCGCGGCTACATAAACAAAGTCCGCCTAGCCTTCGGCAACGTCTTCGACGAACGCGGACTAATATCATGTCCGCTTAATTGCTTATAATAAGGTTCGCGCTTCCCCTTTTCCCCGCGTTTCCGCGTCAGTCTTAATTATAAGTGTTTAACCGGACATGATATAAGTTGACACCTACGATTGGCAATGCGATCGCCTGACTTTACTCCCCAGTGGATATCCTTGAGAACTTCGCTTGTGGGGTATCATAAGGGTTGTTGATTTTGTGCTGCTTGCTGCACTTGCTCTACACTTAAATTTAATACCTCTGCTATTTGTTCCACAGTCAACCCCAATGCCAACAAACGAGGTACTGCTTCTAGTTGTACTCTAATCTCAGTCAGAATGACCTCAAAGTTGCGCTGGCTGACCTCATGGTTATGCTGATGAACTTCAACAATTCGTACCAGTGAACTGACGGTTGTACGTAGTTAGGCGATCGCTGTTCTATTTTCTGCTATGGCTGCTGTATTCGCTTCAATTGCAGCTTCAATTCGATCTAATCTCTCTGTGTTCATGGTTGACTCGCTTGGCGTCTTGCTTTTTTATTTTTTCATAGAGCCAGGAGCGATCGCCCTTGAGAATCTCACCAACGCCATCTCCACGCCCTTTCATTATTAATACTCTCCTAGCAGAATTAGAAGCGCTATTTAGTGATTTTACCTGTAGTGTCTTTGAAAAGCTTGTCTAAAATCAGGTGAGCGTTGTACGTTTGGACAATACCAAATCAACCAACAATCATTTCAAAACTTAAAATATAAAGTCTCTATAATATCTGCCAAATCTTGATAGTGTTGTCCTCACTCCCACTTACCAGAGTCTTTCCATCTGGGCTAATGGCAAGCGAAACAACCCCTTTGGTATGCCCTGGTCCGAACTACTAACGAGAGTCTGCCCTTCGGGGCTGATGGCAAGGGCATAAACAGGCGCGTTATGTTCAGTGAGGGTCTTGGCTAGTGCTAGGTTCTGATAAGCGATCGCGGCATTGGATTAAGCCAAGCAATGTAACGCACACGCTGTTTCAGTTGAGCAAGAAATTCTTTAGTTAATTCGTAGCGCTCCTCACTATACCCGCCACGGGCAGCACCAGCATCGCTGAAAATAAACACAGCCGTCCGATGAGTGCAAACATGGGTAACGATATCACTGACCAGCTCTGCTTTCTGATGATTGGGGTTATGGTAGAGATATTCGCTGGGGCAATTGTGAAAGTAGTAAATGCCAGATCTGCCCAACCGATCGCATGCCTTTCGAGAATCGCGGCTTCTTTTTCAAAAAACTTGACAAGGCGGGGGTGGGTATGGTTAGGACACAGTTGCTTGACAGGGAAAATAATCACAGTCAAAGTGAGTACACTGTTAAGGGTTGCAATTCGCCTCAAGCCTTAATAGCCGCTGCCTTCCGCGCACTTTACCAAGCCTAGCAGCAGGGGCGCGATCGTTACTACATCAGCACTTTTTGACAACACAGTATCAAGAGGATTGCCGATCGGGTGCTGCTTGCTGCACTGACACTACGCTTAAACCTAACTCCCGTGCCACTTCTTCCACAGTCAACCCTAATTTTAACATTAGAGGTACTGTTCTCAACTTTTCCCGACGGACACCATCATCAAACGCTTCCTGATAAAACCTTGTTTGCTTGAAGTCGCCCAATTCAAACATTGCTGCTATCTCCTCCCGACTCATGTTAAGAAACTTGTAAACTAAGATCGTCTCTATGAAGTGTAATTATCATTGTCACAATCTATATGATGTGGGGAGCATAAGCCATGACTGAGCGATCGCAGCGTCCCCCTATTCTCAAACCAAATGAGTCCTACACCTTCCGGAGTTACTTCCTCATGAAGTTTGCTCCAGCAGATATCCTGCGGGAGTTAGGAGCAAGTTTGACTAGGGCGACCATCGACTTACCGACTGCTTCCTTAAACCAATTCACGAGACTTCCAGACCTGCGCCAGCGCTTGGAGGAAGCAACTACTCGTGTCAGCTTAACAAGTGAAGCAGCACGACGAGAAGTCCTAATTGCACCTATCCTTTTAGAAGTAGCGCATATTACAGAGTCAATAGTCAACATCGAATACCCCATAGAGGTTAACCAGTACCTCAGAGGTGACTTGGACTACTACATAGAATCACAACACAATGTGCTGGTAGTGGAGGCAAAACAGGCAGACTTAACACGGGGCTTTACCCAACTTGCAGCTGAGTTAATTGCCCTTGATACTTGGGCGGAGTCAGAAGACCCGATTCTCTACGGTGCCATTACAACAGGGGATATTTGGCAATTTGGCAGTTTTCACCGCTCTTCACGGTTAATTACGCAAAGTTTAATGTTATATCGCGTACCCACTGATTTAGAAGCACTGATGCAAATTTTAGTAGGGATTTTAACGCAGGATTAACAATGCATGAAAAAATACCTGACGACTATCGAGTCTATCCTATCCAGTTGTGAACTACGCAGACCTTGCATCTACAGCGGGTGGTTTCGTTCCTTCAAGCGCATCCCCACCCCCAAATGTCACGGCTATCTCTAGGATGGTCTACTTAATGCCAGTGTATAAGTCAGCTATGTATTAGAAATTGCCTTTCTTTTATTACTAACTACTATCGCCCCTCATATTGGAAAATAATCATAACCAAACATCAGCTACACTCAGAAAGCACAAACCTCTCTCCTCTCTTCCTCCGCGTCCTCTGCGCCTCTGCGGTTCATTTCTCTTACTTAACTTGCTTTTACCTCATCACTCAAAGACTCAGCAACAGCAGCAAATCGAGCTGCTGCTGCTTGAGCAATTTGAGCCACTTGAGACAGAGGCATATGGTTAATCTGTCTGAGAATCAGGCTTAAGTCAGAGGTTTCCGGTATAGGCTTACCCTCCAAACAGGAAAGTAGTTCTTCCATTGTATAGCCAGCGCGAGCTGCGATCTGAGCTAAATTTTCAGTATCTGGCACCTTCACGCCTTTTTCCCACATCTGAACAGCAGTAGCAGAAACTCCCAAAACTTTGCCGAAGGCTCTCTGACTCATTGAACCACGAGCCAGTTTAATAATTTCAATCAGTTTTTGTTTGCTTTCGATGTTCACTGCGGCTTTAGCTACTCAACTGTCTTTACAAATTTGGTTGTAATTATAGATATTCAACTTGCTTTTGCTTCATCCGCTGACGTCTCAGCAGCAGTAGCCAATCTATCCATCACAGCTCTACCAATGATCGCCACTTCACTCAATGGCATAGACTTGATATACTTTACAATCTGATTCACATCTGAGGATTGTGGCACTGGCTTAACACCCAAGTAGTTAAGCAGCTCCTCCATCGTATATCCGGCTCTGGCTGCAATATTAGCCAAATTTTGTGTATCTGGAATAGATTCTCCCTTTTCCCACAGCTGTACAGCTGTGGCAGATACACCCAGAAGCTTGCCAAACCCTCGTTGACTCATAGATCCACGAGCCAATTTCACGACTTCAATCAGTTTTTTTCTTGCCTCTAAATCCACTGCTGTAGTATTGCTTCCACTGTACTTACCAGTTTACTTTCTCTTCTATAAATTTTTATTTAAGCCTTGACAAGTTTCCTTGCCAATGATAATTTAATGTAGAATTGCAATTTATAAGTTTACATGTAAGCTAATTCAGAAAATATAGCAGACAAATCCATTTTAACCCGGAACAGATGGATATGTTGCTCTGGCGTCAAATAATAGAGATTTCATCATGGTTGGTAGGACACGCAAGAAAAATCAATATCGCCGCAAAGGTCAAAGCTTGATAGCGGCTAACAAAATTAAACCAGAACAGTGGCAAATTTCCAACGTAGAGGCGAAAGAAGCGCTGAAAGCATTCGGCTGTGACGTTAAGGAAATCAAGAAAATCCACAACTTGAAGCATCAAGTATGTATTTCCTACTGGGATCAAAAAGGCAACGTGTGCAGTGGGTTTTTCAGCTACCGGATTTTCGCCCGTTGGCAAAGGGAAGTGTCTAAGTTAATTGACTGCTGCCAAACCCTAGAGGAATGGCACACATTAAATCACATCATGCAGTATGAATTTGCGTATTATCCGTATCTTAGGGACATAGAAGATGCACTTCATGATGCATTAGAAAACCGCTTGTGTGTGTTAAAAGTAACAGCACGACAAGCGGTTAGCCATGAATGGGGAGTGGGGAGTGGGGAGT
>CAXTSI010000107.1:0-19905 GCA_964246695.1 uncultured bacterium | reverse complement strand
CTAAAATACTTGGTTATGCTTCCAGCCCCTGAAAACTTTTGGGTATAGTGACACTACCCCCAGTTATGCTTGCAGCCGCCCCAATATTGAGTAAACTGATATCTTGCACCAGCATCAAAAACCGGGTTTCTTGCAAATATTCAAGGCTGAGACCCTTTATTTGTGGTTGAGAAACCCGGTTTTTTAGGTCTTATTGAGAATGGTGCAAGATCTGATTAAACCACAATTGGTGTTCGTTAAATAAACCCATTGCAGGAAGTTGTCTAACTGAAGTAACAAGCGCTCATTGCTAGTTTAAGCGCACAAAGCACATGCAAAACCCCCGGTGATAAGCCGAGGGTTTATTATTTAATTTATTTTAAAATCAGCTTAAAACTTTTACCCTCATCCACCCATTCTGCAAGTGATTCTGCTATCAAAAGTCTCCCATTTATACTCATATATTTTTTTGGTAAAATCTAAAGCTTTTGGGTTCTTCCGCCACTTTTATGAAGAATTAATAGTAAAATGCCAGTTTAATAAACTGCGTAATCGGAAATTGCTAAAGTTACGGAAGCCATATCCAAGTCTTTTAATTAACTTGAGTTTATTATTAATTCATTCGACAGTACCACTCGTAGTTGTGCCGTCGAAATAGCCGTACAAGTACCAAACCATCTAACCATTGTACCTAGACTTTTCGGAAAATATGAAAGTGCATCATACATCCAATCTAATAATTTAATTATGCTGTCCCCCCAAGACACAGTTGATTCAAAGATGTCTCTGAAATCTTCTTTTAGTTTATGCATCTTAGCCAAAATCGGTGAAACTTCTTGGGCAGTTTTTAACTTTTATTTTTGCTTTTCGTTTAAAGAATTTTCCACAAAGAGCGTGCTTTTCTCCACCTCCAGCTAAGATAGCACGTTCGATATCTACTGCAACTTTAATGTAAATTCTCAAAGTTTGCAGCATTTCTTCAACTTGTCCCTTGCGGGGCACGCTCCTTAATGATAATTACCAAATCCTGACTCCGTTTCTTGTACTTGCGTATTTTTTCTTGCCGCTATAGAAACGGCGCTGTTTTTTTAGGGCGTTCGATACGGATTTCCGTGACATCAACGGTTACCTAAGCGACAGGAGGATTCTCCTTAAGAAGGGATTTGTGCCTCGGCAGATAAAAACGACCATCCTGGATCAGCAGGTTTTCCACCCGATGCACAATCTTTCCCAGTCAAATAAGTATTTTTACTTGACTTATTGAGGTTGATTAGCGATCGCTCTCTTTGTTTTTGCATACTACATTTTGAAGTGCGGAATGTGGGTTAGTAAGGAGCATTTACTATTGGTTCGTTTACCAAATCATTCAAACCAACGGCTTGCAACAGCGCAGCCCAAGTAGTATCTTTGGGATCGCGACGATGCAGTTCGCCTGCTGTACTCAACGCTTCAAACCAAATACCATTGGCGGCATATAAGGTAACGCGATCGCTTGGTGTGGCTTTCTCTAACTGACTCTTGAGGGCGGGGTTGAGTGAGGTTCTTTGAATCCAACCATCAGCAAAAGCAGGTAGTTCTTGCGCCTTACAGTGAATTTTGATATACCAATGATACTGCTTGCCAATTAAGAGCGGTGGTACCGTAGATGGAAGCGAGAAGCTGACAACTCCTGGCGTTTTAGGTAGTGTGACATCGGTCTGATAGACCAACTTACCGTCTTTGTCCCGCAGCACAAACTTTCCCGGAAATGGCAGTTGATCGGGAACATAAAACCAGAAAGTGGGATGCGCCGCGATCGTTGTTCCCATCACCAATTTTGAATCTGAATAGACAGGTACTAAAGCTGTTAGCTGTTTTTGGGAAACAGAAGCCAGCGGCTTGTTCAGGTTCTCACAACCACGGCTTCCTGCTTCTGAACGCTGACCTGGTTCTCCAATGTCTGGTGGTGGGGGTGGTACAGCGAAAATCAACGATTCGTTTCCCCGGTTGTTTACAGTCCGGCTTTGCCCAAGCAGTAGATAATTGACAGGCTGTGCCTGCACTTGTGTGCAGCTAAGGACTGCACAACTGATAGCAAGGGTTCCCACTGCTGAACTAAAAATTGGACAAAGCTGTCCGAAACTACTCATTTTTGCACCTAACCAGTAACTTAGGTAGCGCTTCTCTCAATTGAAAACCTCACGCCAAGACGCCAAGACAAGGGCAGCGCTGTAGGCGGGTTTCCCGCCGTAGGCGACTGCCCGCGCCAAGAAAAACTTTGCGCCTTTGCGCCTTTGCGTGAGGCTCAAAAACACAGTTCATACTTGAATTCAGTAACGCCAATGTTTTGTACAGGCAATTCAATCTCAATCATACCTCAAATTGTGAGAAATTAGCTGTCGCTGACTTTTTGAAGCAAGGTAAATCGCTACAGTACCGCCAGTAACTACTAAAACCAAGGCACTTGGGACGAGGGGAACCCAAATGCCTTGGCACAATAGGACTAAGCAAAGAACGTATAAAACACTTAATGCGCCTCCACCCGCCAGTATGAGATATAGTCCTGACCGACAGGCAAGGGCGATCGCACCTCCAATCACAGACCAACCCCAAACCCACAACATATCGCCCCAAGCAGGCAAAACTGATAACAAAGGTCGCCCATCTTTAACCGCACTCACAATTTGACTTACCATTTGCGCTTGCACAATCACTCCCGGCATTTCCTGGTAAAACCCCTGCTGGGCGTGGTAGGGGATGAGAATATAATCATGAACACTTTGCGCAGTCACACCAATGAGGACAATTCGGTCCTTGACGAACTCAGGCTTAACCTTACCCCTGAGAACATCTGCAAGCGTGACTGTTGGGGCAATTTCTAAAGGGGAATGGCGGTAAGAACGGTAATTTAGCAATATTTGATAGCCATCTGTATCTACTTGTTGATAACCACCCATGTGCGATCGCCAGCGCTGGAAGACGACGTTTCCTAACTGCAATTCCCCAGCAATGTACTTGGCAGAAATACCCTCTTTTTCCAAGTAGTGAAATGCTAGCTGGGCGCTGAGGGCGTAGGGAGTAGTACAAGGGGATGTGGGGGCTGGTTTCATCGCTAATAAATGGCGGCGGAGAACGTGGTCTGCGTCTGGGACAATATCACTAAAGCCAAGGCGTGTTAGCGGAACTTCAGGAGGAGGTGAAATTCCGGGATAGTTTTTTGTGCTATCTCTAAGTTTGCAAATTTCAAAGAAGTTGTCGGCAGTTTTCAAACGAGTGGCTAAAGAAGACTGGTTCTGTGTTACAGGAAAATCACGATAAATATCCAAGCCAATAGTTCGCGGTTGCAACTGTGTGAGTTTCTCCAACAGTCGCGCCAGTGCTAGATCTGATAGCGACCCAATTCTATGCTGTTGCTCTGGCAGGTGAAGATCGTCTTCGGTTACAGTAACTATTAACAGTCGCGGATCTTGCTCTGACTCTGGACGCGATCGCATTAATTGGTCGAAAGCCTGCAACTCCCATGTTTGCCATCCTCCCAGATGCCTTATTCCTAGCAAACTGGCGGTTACTAGCAGGCTTAAAAGTAGCAAGGTTCCGAGGCGGCGACTGTTGAGAATTCGGGGTCCTGGCCAAGTCAACGGCGCTACTGCAGGATGTTCGCAAATCACTGGTAACCAACTCGCACCAGGATATTCGCTTTCTAGTCCTTGCAGCTTTTCTCTAGCAAAGCGAACCGCAGTATACAAAGACTGTCCAGAGGAAAAAGCCTCGAGAAAATGCTTTAAAAATTCTTTCGCCACCAAGTCCGGCACCGGTTCCCGCATCACAATTATTTGCGGAATGTGCAAATCGAATTGTAGCGATCGTGCTAATCCCAACCCATCACAGGAGTTGAAAATCGCCAACTGTAACCCGTTAGCAACGGCATTTCTCAAGGCATACTTGAGGTTGTCAATTGTTAAGTATTCTGTTTGATTAATATAGATGCGACCAGTGCCATCTTCGGTCTTGCTATGACCGGCGAAAAATAGGATTTTCCAGGGTTGGTTCCACAGTTGGTCGTTGATGTCTTGACGTTTAGGCTGGTTCAAAAAGGTTATGGCGGCGCCAGGTAATTTTTCTAGCAGTTGCCGGTCTGGCTGCACATCAATACCCTCACTATCACCTAAAATCGCCAAGATTCTAACTTTGTTGCTTTTGGTGGATGTCTGTAGTACAGGTACTTGTTCTGACTCGAGAACACTCAAAGTGACTTCAGCTTGTTGGTAATCTCGATCGATCAAATCCCACAAATGCCAAGGAAGTTTCTTTAGTTGCGGACAAGGAGTGCGAATCACCATCCGTACCTCGTCTGATGGCATTAAGTGTTTGAGCAATTTCTCCTGGATCGGGCGAAAAGACTCTGACTGTAGCCAGTGGTTCAAGTGCTTACGCAGTTCACTGGCTAAGTTTTGGCAGTCCTCGCGTCGCTGGGAAATAGAACCATCGTAAATAATTTTTTTGGCTTTGATCCGAGCAAACTTCCCCAGACTGCGATAAGTTGACTGCCATTGCTCAATTGCTGTCAGCATATCTGGATTTGGGGGCAGGTTGCCAGTAATTTCTGTACTAGGGCGATCGCCCTCAATCCCAATCTCCAGCGTTACCCGCACCCCTAGATCCAAATTACCATCTAGTTTCAGCACAACTAACTTTCTCATCACCAGCACTCCTGCTGTTGTTCTCAACAGATGACAAAATCTTCTATAACGCTGACATCTCCTAGCGCCACCTTAACGCTAAAACGTTCTCCCACCTCGCAACTAAATTGTAATTGAATATTCTTATTGCTGTTTCTAGTTTGGGCTTCCATGACAGATGCTCCCTCAAAATCTAGCACCATTAGATGGAGATTTGGTGGCAGGTAATTTTGTCCGCTTGTCGGATGTACTTCTACGATAATGTCCATTTCCTGCTCGTTGTCTGCAGGGAGGGTAACGACTAAAACTACTGCTCGATCGCTTATTTGTTTTCCTAAATCAATCAGCTTACCCCTGCTAATAAAAGCGCCATCAGCACTTCTCATACTCCAAGCTGCATTGGCTCCTTGAGTGCCTAAAAGAGTCTCAATTTCTTGCCAACCTGCATCAAAAATATTATCCAACCATTGCTTCAATTTAACTAAATTATTATTTTTTGCGAGCGATCGCTCACCTAATTCAGATTGCTTTGCTTGAGTGAGTTCTTCTAAATACTCCAGTAAATTTTCCAAATGTTGCAATTGACTGATTGGTAAGAAATCGGTTTGTAACTGTGTGACAAATCCCAGCAGCTTTGCCTCTCGAAATGATTTACTAATCTGCACAGCTACATAGCCAATTCGGTTTGACTGTGCTTCTGGCGGCACGTAGACAAACTGTTCCCCTTCCAACACCGGACGACACTCTAATTTACCGATATTTTTTAGCTCTAAATCAGCTACGTCCATTAGTAGCTGCTGCACTGGGTTCCAGCTATCACTTGCTTCCCAGTCTGTCTCAAACCCCATGCATTGTAGATACGAATTCACAAAAGATACAGATAAAGTATTGAGACGAAGTTGTTCGCCTTTCTCAGGCGTGGCTTGTTGTTTACACAATTGTTCAGCTAGCCGCCTTGCACCTGGAGATATCGGTCCTGTAAATGTTAAAAAAACTGTCTTGTTGCTCATAATTTTTTGACTGCTTGGTTAGATGATCTGAAATTTACAAGTATTCTCGCAATTTAGGGGCAAATCTTTTCACAGAGCGTTGGTAAAAATAATGTAATGCTCTAATTCCTATTCCCCATTCTGCCGAGATGTCTTTCCAGGAAACTCCGGAATACCTTCTTCTGGCTATTGCTTGAAAATTTGCTTCGGGATGACTTTTTATATGTTCATTGATAAAAATTCCTTCGGGGTCATCTTCTATATATTGGATGACTTGTTCATACGAAGATATCGGTTCTGGTGATGGGAGATTTTCTAAATGAGACTTTTCTAAAGTTATTTCATTTCCTTTGCCGATAATTTTGGGTATAGCCTCGGGAAAAAAGCGTTTAGTTAGTAGGAAATTCACCCAGGTGATCACTTCAGCGCGTTCAGGGTCATATTTCCTAATATTATCATCTCGACAAAGATAAAAGAATAGGTTTTGTACCGCTTCTTCATAAATATCTTCGTAAAGTAGTTGAAATTGACCGCTATAGGGACGGTAAAGTTTATTTGATAGCCAAATGCTATCAATTAACTGTGTTAAAGCCATTCTTCGCTCCTTGCTTGCTTGTGGGTGTTTTTGCGCAAGGAGTATTAATTCTTTAAGTTGTGCATTTAGAAAGTCGTCAGTCATAAACTCGAATGTCATTGCACCTCGTCGCGAATCTCTATTTCTCTCACTTAAGGAACGCAACTTTTACACAAACCACGAGAAATTGTTACAAAAGTTTACTTTTATCGGGGTTTAGTATCTATATACCAATAAACAGTTAAGGCTTGATCCCCCCTAGCCCCCCTTTTTAAGGGGAGCCAGCGCGAATGACGGCTCTCCCTCCGTAGGCGACTGGCGTGGGATGTTCAGATCTTGGATGACTGAACGCTACTAACAGCAAGCGTATTGATCTATATGCAGATGTGAAGCCACGAGAGTATAGAATACATCCGTCAGGACCTAGGAGTATGTTCTCGTTCCGAGGCTCCCCCTTAATGCATTCTGAAGCAATACTTTTGGGTGAGTCCGATGAGCAAGGCAGATTTTTGTAATTAAGTCCTTATATATGGGCGCACGAATTCCCATTATTTTGTTATTTGTTTACCAAAATGGTAAATAAATTAGTGGATATGATAGATTCTCTAGGAACTAGCTAATTTGCTTACCAAAATGGTAAACTTGTATTAGTCAGCTAAGACATGGAAATCACCTTCGCCGATCGCAAACTGCAAAAACTATGCGAACAACAAGCAGTGGCGCAGAAAAAATTGGGTGCAAACTGCGCTCGAAAACTTAAAACTCGGTTGGCTGACCTTGGTGCTGCTACTTCGGTCACGGAATTAGTCGCAGGTCGTCCCCATCCTTTAAAAGGAGATCGCGCAGGTGAATTTGCTATAGACCTAGAGGGTGGTAAACGTCTTGTATTTAAACCAGGGAACGACCCCATCCCCTTGATGGAGGATGGAAGCATTGATTGGTCAGAAGTTACTACAGTTTGTATTATTTTCATTGGGGATTACCATGATTGAGACAACCCGAACATTCACTCCAGATTGGGTATCTCCCCCAGGGGAAACCATCGCTGATTTATTAGAAGAGCGTGATTGGACACAAGCACAGTTAGCAGAGCGATTAGGATACACCACAAAACATATCAGCTTGCTGATTAATGGCAAGGCATCTATCAATGAAGAAACTGCTCTGAAGCTAGAGCGGGTTTTGGGAAGTACAGCAGCGTTCTGGCTTAATCGTGAAGCCCAATATCGCGCTCATCTGCTTCGTTTAGAAAGCCCGGTGGTTGAACCCGTACAAGGCACTGATTCAACTTTCGCTTTACAGCAATGAAAGCAGAAAGCCCACTCTTGTTGAGTCTGATTTCCAACAAAAAATTGTCCTATACTGCGAACGGTTCAAAACTTCACTTAATATGGAACCCCTCTCCAAACCTCTCCCCGATGCGGGGAGAGGCTTAAGAACCGGATGCGCGAATGTTAAATAAGTATAGTTTTCAGCCATTTTTAGTATAAATTGTAGGGGCGGGGTACCCCCTTCGGGGAAGTCAAAAGTCAAAATTCAAAAGTCAAAAGTAATTAAATAATTCTTAATTTTGACTTTTGAATGAGTGATTTTTGATTTGGAGCGAAGCGACTTACCCCCGCCCTTACCCATGATCCGATTGATCGATCTCTGGTTGGGATATTTTATTTTCTGGAAGTCCCTAATTGAAAAAGTCGAACCTTTTTTTATTCAACATCAGTTGGAGGCGTTGCGGAATTGGTGCTACCAGTGGATCGGTCTATCTCGACGAATCTGGTTGCCATCGAAAAATTTGAGTTTTTTGGTTGACTTTTGTTTAGTTGACAGGATACTATATAGATAATGGAAAAGGCTTGCTCAGATATATCCAGAGTTAATTACCTTCTAGTTGCTGTCTCACGCACTCGTAGCTGAAAATTGTGCAATTAACGATTAGCAATTAGCATGAACCGTCCTCGACGACTTACTGTAGCTGTGGACGATTTGTCTTTACTCAAAATTACACTTTTTTGCCTCACGCAAAGACGCAAAGTCGCAAAGAAGAACGCTAAAAAATTTAGTCTAAATAAATGAAAACTGCTGTAATGAAGGGGATGAGGTGAGAGAGGGGGATATGATCGCCGACAATAAATTAGAGCGCGATCGCCTGACAAAACAGCGCAATAGTCTTGAACTGCACATTAAAAACTTAAAATTGCTTACCTAACTTGAGGCTCTACGCGATCGCGTAGAGCCTCAAGGTCTAGGATCTGGGGTAGCGGAAATACACGATCTGAGTCAAGAAAACGTAATGTTAAAAGAACTTCACCTCAAGCAAGTTGGTCCAGCAACGCATTTTGATGTTGAATTTGGTGATAGACTCAATATTTTTACAGGCGATAATGGTCTTGGTAAAAGTTTTTTACTCGATGTTGCTTGGTGGGTTCTCACTGCAAATTGGGCTGACAAACCCGCCTATCCGCAACGAGTTATAGAAGCTCACCCAGAAATTAGCTGCCTAGTTAGCAACGAAAAAAATATCAAAGAGTACCGGAGTTACTTTGATTTTTCCGAACAACAATGGCGTAATTTACAAATGCCTCCCTTATTAAAAGAGGTAGTTATTTACGTTCGTGTTGATGGCGGTTTCTCCGTTTTTGACCCGGCTCGCAAACGTGATATTGCTTATAATTTTACCTCAGATACGCTTTGGAATGGTCTAAAGTCAGATGGTAAAGTTCTTTGTAATGGTCTAATTCAAGATTGGGTGACATGGCAAAATCAACCCACAAAATCTCCATTTCAACTATTTTCTCATGTCATTAAAAAACTTGCTTCCCATCCTGATGAGTGGATAAAAGTGGGGGAACCAACGCGAGTGTCTGTAGAAGATGTACGTGATATTCCTACAGTTAATCTTCCTTACGGTAATGTTCCTGTAATTCACGCCTCAGCAGGAATGAAGCGTATTTTGGGACTTGCTTATTTACTGGTATGGACTTGGTACGAACATAAAAAAGCTTCTGACCTGCGACAACAGAAGCCAATAAATCAAATAGTTTTACTAATTGATGAAATTGAATCTCACCTGCATCCCCGTTGGCAACGATTAATTCTACCAGCAATTTTATCAGTAGTAACAGAATTACAAAAGTCCATGAAAATACAAGCTTTAGTTACTACTCATTCTCCACTTATTCTTGCTTCCTTAGAACCTAATTTTGATGAAGAACAAGATAAATTATTTTTATTGGAATTGCAAGGTCAAGAAGTTACTTTTGATGAAGTAGCTTGGTCTAAACAGGGAGATATTGTAGGATGGTTAACCTCAGAAATTTTTGGACTTAAACAAGCTCGTTCTCAGGAAGCAGAAATTGCTATCGTTGCTGCTGAAGCATGGATGCGTAAAGACAATATGAGCGATTTTCCAGAATACTTAAGAACTCACACACAAATCCAGACCGAACTTCAAAGACTTTTACCCGGACATGACCCATTTTGGCCCCGTTGGATCGTCACATCGGAAAGAAGAAATCCGGGTTCGGTCGGGGTATAATGCAGATGATACCGTTTAACCCTCCACCAGAACCACCGGATTTTGATGAAAAAGTGCGACAAATAGGAAATGCGTGGCTTGCAAAAAATCCCGATGTTGGCGATCGCGCTCTTGAAGAAAGCTGTTGACCTAGAAGGTGGTAAACGTCTTGTATTTAAACCAGGGAACGACCCCATCTCCACGAGATTGAGTCTGATTTCCAACAAAAAATTGTCCCAAATCGTAGGGGCGGGGTATCCCCGCCCTTACCCATGACACGATTGATAGATCTCTGGTTGGGATATTTTATTTTCTGGAAGTCCCTAAATGTCGAACATCAGTTGGAGGCGTTGCTGAATTGGTGCTACCAGTGGATCGGTCTATCTCGACTAATCTGGTTGCCATCGAAAGATTTGAGTTTTTTGGTTGACTTTTGCTCATTTGACAGGATATTGTATAGATAATCGAGAAGGTCTGCTCAGATATATCCGGAGTTAATTACGTTCTAGTTGCTGTCTCACGCACTCGTAGCTGAAAATTGTGGGAAAGCGATCGCATCCAAGCAAATACGGTTCGGTTAAGAGTTGTTGGTGAGGATTACATAGGTGTAGAGACGCGATCGGTCGCGTCTCTACAGGATTTATCGGTATGTAGATTATCTGATCCGAACCAATATGTTGAGTCGAAGTAGTTGTGTGGGTCGCACTCCTGCATGGGAGAGCGATCGGTTAGCCTCAAATCGTCAATAATGTGGACAAAGGTGGACTAAGCGGCAAAACCGTAACTATATCCGTCATTCCGATGCACAGCTTTACAGTATTTGTGGTTAACTGGGCTGACCTTACCGACCTTAGTTTTTAAGTCAAAAACCCCTGTTTTTCTCACAGATACTCGCCCAACATGAACACCTGCAAACTTACCTTTGGGCAATGCAGCTTTTACCATGTCACCAGTCTGGAAGCCAAAATGCAACTTAATACGTTCTCTATGGCTTTTAGGAAAGCCTTGTTTGTCGGTTACAGCCATCTGGCGGTTCCCCCAACCAGTTGCCTTAATTTGCAGCGGCTGCCGAGTTAAAAGATACAACTGTTCAACCGTTCCAACACATGCCGCATCAATCCAATGGTCTTTATTTAGATTGAGCCTAAGTCTGTTGTATTTTGTCTGCCCTCCCGTTCCAGTAGTCACTGGCAGTTCTGTTTTTTGAAGTGTATTTTTCAATGCGTTTCTAGTTGAATTAACCGCTGCTGCATCTATTAAAGGTTTTTTGGATTGGCTTTTGATTTCGGCTAGTAACTGGGGTCTATCCGCCAAAAAGGTTTCTATAGGTTGATTACCTTTTTCTTGATTGCAGCAACAACAAGCCAAGGTAAGGTTAGATATACGGTTTGTCCCACCCTTAGACCTTGGTTGAATATGTTCAACTTCTAACGGTAGGTCTGGTTTACCACAATACACGCAGTTTCTACCCCATTTTTCAAGCAGGTATTCCTTGACCTCGTATCCGAACAAAGTACCTTGCTGGTATTCTTTACCCTCTATTTCTGGGTTTTGTAGTGCCTGAGTATCAAACCTGACTAGCTCCATCGAGATAGTGGCGACTGGAACATATCTACAGATTCGCTTTACCCACGTTTCAATGGTTAGAACTCTGTGCCTTAAAGAAGGTGGTAACCAGCCTTGAGCGCGTTTACGATTCAAAAACCGCTCTTTACGGTATCTTGTTTTTCTGTTGCGGCGATTACGCCTAATAGCGCTTCGAGACTGCAAGTCTTTTTTAATCTTTTGTCCTCGATGCTCTAAGTTGGCTCCCCAAATCACACAATCATTTTGAACCAAAGCTAGTCCGGTAACTAGAGAGCCTGGGTCTATCTTTAACTCAACTGGTTTTAAAGTTGGGTTGGCGATCGCCGTCTTCAAAATAATTACGAATGGGTACATTCTGAAAACGGCTGCTTTTTGACTTGTTAATAACTGTCTTGCCCGTTTAGGTGACACTGGGTTGAGAGGCTGTTTGTTGGTGTCAATAACAAATACAAAGTTTTGCATTTAAGCGACTCCGAAGAGTAATGTTTTCCTCGATAAAGTTGAAAGGGCTTTTTAAGCTGAATACACTGGCTTAACCAAATACACCTATTTAATATCAGAGCGATAGAGCCGTAAGCTGGAAAGCACCCACGGGTATCATCACCCCATCAACGTAGCCTTTCGGCTTAATCTGGCTATATCTACAGCCAACGTACTGGTTGTCCAGCTTTGTCAACTGTTTGGCGTATAGCATTCATTAGGTAGGTCGGCACAAATAATATCATGTCCGGTAGTTGTTATGATATACAGCAGTTTTCAATTGAACCGATGCCACATTTTAAGGGCGCGGTTTCCGCGCCCCTACGGTTTAATGGTGCTGTAATGCCTCACCTCACTGTATCGGACATCCCCTGCATTTTTGCAACTGGGGAGAACTTTGTCCGAGTGTGCGGCAAAATATCGTAGGTTTTGCCAAAAATATCGACCACAAGCAAAACCGGAAAAAAAGAACTACTGGGGTAGTAGCTTTTTGCCATCACTGTTGAAGAGTAAAAGCAAAAGCAAAGCACTTAGGTTCACGGGACAGATGAGTTTACCTTGGGACATGCAAAGAGTTACAGAATGTACTGAGGCGCAAGAGGTGGCGGAAAAATTTATTCAGGCAAATTGCTATCTACCGCCAGAAAGGTATTGGATTTGTGGAATGCTGATTCTGTCGTGGAAAGGGGCGCTGTAATAAATCTTTATAAAATTCGGAAACGCTTATAGGTTACACTTTACAAGTCGCAACGCGAGAAAAGAACTGGGTTTTTTGTTTAGCCCGGTTCCCTGGGGTTTTGGATGTCCCACCTCTATATGGTAGGCTTCCGATGTATAAGCTGGGGTTTTTTTGAATACCCTTAATCAGTTCCAAGTAACTCACAAACGCGCTATCATCATACCACCTAACTGCTTTAGCGAATCGTAAATAGTTTAATTGATCTTTGTCATTCCACTGATCTGGTTTTATACCCAGTCGATTCCCAGTATTAATCAATATTTTCTTTTGCACACTAAAGCCAAAACGTTTGTCTGAATTGCTGACCCAAAGCTGGTTTATTCTTTGCAGGTCTGGACAAGACAAGCTATTCATGCTGTCATAAATTAAAGATCCTTCTTTTTCTCTTTTAGCAAGGGTTAGTATGAGCCAATATGTTAGGTCATCAGCTTCTTTCCATTTTTTTGTCTTCAAATAATATTCGAGTTGAGCATATAAATGTTCGGTAAGAGATTTTTCAACCTGTTTTCTCAATTTTGATTCTGTCTTATTTTCGGAGATTAGCTCGATTAAACCTCGATGAACAGATGTAATATTTTCGGCTGTAACCAACTGATTATCTTTGGTAAAATCAGTTTCTTTTGGATGATCCTTTAAAATATTAAATGCTGTCTTATAAGATTCTATAGCTTTCTGGGTTTCTTTGTTTTGAGCTAATAAACTGCCTTGAGTATTGTGGAATAATACTTGAATCTGTAACCCCTGACTGGATTCTAAAGCTTTTTTATCTGCAGCAGATAAATTTTCCTGGCTTTTCTTAATTTCCTGTTCTGCTTCTTTCCGTTTTTTTAGCTGTTGATCTGCTTGCGACTGAGCAGCAAATACTAACGCTTGTCTCAATGAGTGATTATCAATGTTAAAAGATAAGGCAGATAGTCTTAAAGCTTCGTTGTAATCAAAGGTAACTTCTTCTGAATTAGAGTTTTTCTGATTTTCTAATTCTCCAGCCAGTTTATTTAATTGCTTAACAGCTTCAACTTCTTCGTTAGTTTCATAGAGTTGCTTTCCAGATAATATTCCTAAAGTTGCAGATCCTAGCACTGTTAAAACCAAAACAACAACTCCAACCCTAATTCGTCTTTGAGCTTTCTTATTAGCTTTACTTAGTAATTGATTTCTTTGCTCTGCTGCTTCCTTATCTTTTCTCTCTCGCTCCAAAGCAGCTTCTTGTTCCTTCGCAACAATTTCCTCCTGAATTTCCTTCTCCTTACTAGCGGCTAAAAACTGCCTGTCCTGATAACTTAAACTTTTATCCTTTGCCCATTCTTCAGCTTCTTGTAATGCCTTTCCCCGCAATAATCGTGAGGAGTCTGTTCCTCCTGAAGCCACCCAGAATCTAAAACTTTCAGAGTAAGGACGCAGATTCTTTAATTGGTTTTCAATCCAGTAGGAGTCAAAAATTTCTTGATAAATAGAATTATAAACTCTTAACTTATTTTGCTGCCTAACAACCAATCCCGAAAGCTGTAACTCACTCTGCTCTAAAGTATCATCTGCTGTGATCTCAGATTGTTCTTCAGCTAGCCGAACTTGCTGATACAGTTCCAGCAAATACCCAGCCCGTTGTTCATCCCGCAAAATTCTAGCTCGAATAGTTCGTAAATGCTCCGGTTCATCTTGAGATTCCCAATTCTCAATAATGCGCGATCGCACTACCTGTTCAACAGAACGAGGATTGTCTTGAACAGACTCTTCCACCATAAACTGACACAGCTTTTGCGTCAGAAACGGTTGTCCTCCTGTCCAATGTAATATTTCCTTCATCACCCCATGAGAGTCAGCATATCTCCCATGCAACCCCTTTTCTAACGGCTCAACTTCATGCAATTGAAACCCAGTCAGAGAGATAGCTTTACCAATATTAAACGGGGTACGTTGTTTATCTTCTATTAAATTGCTGGGTGATGCAACCCCCAACAAACAGAAAGTGAGACGATTATATTCAGGATTATCAACACGCTTGTTGTAACAGGCGCGAATCAATGCAAAAAAGTCATCTGTGGGAAAATTGAGACTAAGTACGCTATCGATTTCATCAATAAAAATAACGATATTTTCTTTAACTTCAGCAAGTAGTATCTCTTCCAGAAACTTACGAAATCGTGTTACTAATGAATTTAACTGATTAGCTGACCACCAGTCGGCAAACTCTACATCTAATCCAAAACTCTCAATCAGTGTATCAATTAAATCTGCATACCATTGTTCTGGTGGCACATTCTGAATCCCTCCAGCAGAAAGGTCAATCGCTGCACACTCCACACCTTCTTTTCTCAATCGGCGCATCGTCTGTACACGCAAGCTGGACTTTCCGCTTTGTCGGGAATTGAGTACATAACAAAACTTTCCCGCCTTCAGCCCTTCATGCAAATCACTATCAGCTTTCCGTGTCACATAGGTGCTGGCTTCTTCAGGTAGACTTCCAGAGAAAATATACTGAACCATAACTTACCCTAGACGCACTGAGAAGTACTGACGATATAATTCACAACTGGGAACACAGTCATTACCAGAGTGTTTTACTAAACCCAAGCTATGTAACTTGAATGCGACTTCAGTATCTAACTGTACAGGTGAATTCGCCATGACTACTTGTTTATAGCCTAACTCAAGTGGGGAATTATGTTGCAAATTCCATAATTGTTGTCGTAAATGGTTGCTAAAAATTCCTTGTTCTGTCGGTGCAATCTTCAAAAGTTCTTCTAGGTTTGTTTGTTGACTTTTGAGGTGAGTTATCGCCTGCTGTACCAAATAAGGGTGTCCTCCTATTAACCCCATCAGTTCACATGCACCTTGTTCTCCTAATTGTCCATTTAACTCATACTGCTTGGCAAGGGCTTTTACTTGTTGTAAGTTAAACTCAGGTAATTCAATTAGCTCCCCAACATTAAACGGTGAGTGATTGGTATCTAAGTCAGGATAAGCTTCTGTGGAATGGACTACTACTAACCGCAGTTTCTTCCAGATCTTCCCAATTTTGTCTCCTTGTTTAGCAGTTTCATACCACCCACGCAAAAGTAAGCAAAATTGAGGGAAAATCTCTGGATATTCAAACAGTCGTTCAAAATTATCTATAGCAAATACTAAAGGTCTTTCGCTCGATAATATATACTTAGAAAAATAACGACTACAGTTTTTATTTAAACCATAAATATCTTGCCAGTATTTATCCAGTTGAGGTTCTAATTCTAGACTATCAGAAACATCGATACATAACCACTGTAAGAATGTTTTGAGGTCAGAAAGGATATTAATATCGGCAAGCTTTAAATCCAATTTCGCTGTTTGATAACCCTCCTGTCTAGCATATTGCAGCAACTTTTCCAACAGCAATGTTTTTCCCATCTTCTGGGGAGCTTTAATCCGAACCAACGCCCCAGATTGCATAATTGCTTGATAACATTTCTCCTCAATGGGAGGTCTTTCTATATATATTGTTACTGGCTCGTCTCTTGAGTTCAATAATGCTGTTTCTGTTTTCGTCATCAGTTGAGGTGTCAGATTTTCTGATATCCCTGCCATCCGGATAGAATTACAACCTAACTTATAAGCAAACTCATAACCTTTATCTGCGCCAAGTGCATCATAAAAACCCACAGCAAATTCAATGGCTGCGCGATCGCCAATTTCCTGACTCATGCCTACAACATAATCAATATGTCGCGCTATTTCAAGAGCTTGGTATTTTGAGTAGCAAGCGTTGAGAACAACACACTCCACTTGGTCAGCGAATAGTTGAAATAGTCCGGCTAAAGCTTCTGCATCAACTAAGCTTATTTGACCCGATTCGTCTTCAAATAATAAGCCGTCTTCTCCTGACCCATGTCCAGAAAAGTGAACGATGTGTGGTTCGCAGTCCAAAATAGCTCTGCGTATATCCCTGTTGCGTACTGCTTCTGCTGTGTCTATTGAATACTGGTCACGCTTGTCAGCCCGTCTTAACCCCTCTTTAATTTCACGCATCTCCTGATCTAAGCGCAATTGGCTTGTACCTCTGGGATTTGCTGACAGAAGTAAGATTTTTCGAGTTTGATTATTTCTATTCATCATAGAACCAAATCAAAAGCAAGGTGGTGTGCCGCCTAGAGACGTAGCCAAAAACCTAGGCGTTTCCGTGCCTAAGCTATACCGCTGGATTCCTGCTTCAGAGCCGTTGTCAGGGTTTTTGATTACATAATACGATTTCGTCGGATACTATGTAAATAGTGCAGACAGGTTCAATGCCGCAGATCAGGATTATGCTGTTCAACATACTTATCCACAAGAGTTCGTAGCATGCGCTGATAGGGTACATTTGCTTTTTGCGCTTCCTGTTTCAGGAATTCTATACTGCTGCGAGTAAATTCCGAAGTGACCCTGACGGTTTCCTCCTTGCGTACCAATTGGGAAGGAGGCGGCAAAAAATCCTCAATAATCGTTACCTTCCCTTTCGGGGCATCCTCAAATCCGGTGGACTTTTTCATAAAACTTTCTCCATTTTCTCCAATTACCTGCACCAATAATCCGAATATTTTGCTGCCGTACCGTAAACCGCACCGTCAGAATTCCGTTAGGGGTTTTACCTATACTGATATCTTGCACCAGCATCAAAAACCGGGTTTCTTGCAAATATTCAAGGCTGAGACCCTTTATTTGTGGTTGAGAAACCCGGTTTTTTAGGTCTTATTGAGAATGGTGCAAGATCTGAGTATACAAAAAAACCGCTCTTCGTCTTTTGAGTGTAGCTCGTCATGAATGATGATACGGGCACCATAAATATAGTCTGGAACTGTTAAGTGTCGCTGGTTAAACAAACGTACTTTGGCAAGCAGAATACTGTGCGGATCGCACAGGGTACTTTTGTCTGTCCTCATCCGCTATACTTATTGTAAACCACTTATATAAAGAACTACATTAAGTTTATGGCTGGCAGAAAGAAGCTAGACCGGACTAATCTTCATGCGAGAGTTGCATTGGGGACAGCAGATAAGTTAAAGGAAATTGCTTATCATCTGGGTTATGTCTACGATCTCGAAGGTTCTACAGGTCAGTTGCTAGACGCGATCGCTGACGGTGAACTAATTCTAATCTCTAAGAGAAAGTCTTCAAATACACCTTAAAGGTTAAAATTTACGTTCAAGTTGTTTACACTTATTTGATGAGGGAAGCGTAACTCATACCCCTCATTAGGAGGTGAAGTAACTGACAGATCCAAATCAAAGAGGCAATGGAAAAGGTGAAGGCTGGATGCCATTATTTCGGATCTTCCGATTCCTGTTTAGACGACGTACTTGGATCGAATTAGATCCGGTATCAGGACAGGAAACTCCGATTGATAGAGAGGACGTAATTGACGACCTTGATATCAGGGATGATAGCGAAGAGGAAAACGGCCATAGCCAACGCTAATTTCTAAACCTCAAAGTTGCCCCCAACTTGCCCTTGGGGGCTTCCCTAATTGCAGTGTAACCTAAGTGGTACAAATATGTCCAAGATAGTTTACCCCGTTGAGTACCGAATTGTTCAACGCCACATTACGCCAGAAAAATCTTACTGGCACTTTCTCAAAGGCAAAGTGTTTTTTAATCCGCTAAATCTACCTACGGAAGGTGACATTGAGTTTATGTTTGGCACAACTAAAAAAAAGGTTGTTGTCGAGCTTTTTCGCATAAATATGGGTAAGCCTGGGTACTATTTAGCAGATTTACTAGAACGCAAATATTACTACTGTGGTCCTAGTTGGTCGGATGTAAAAACAACGCTGTTGAGCCTTGGGATTGGTCGGGTCGATCCAATAAAGAATTAATCTGCTGTGTGCTCCTCGCACACAAAGACTGTCCGTGAGTCCGGCGTATAAAGCCTGTGCGAAGAGCACACTAACACGCTCGGAATCGCCGCTGCCGGAACTTCAGTCAGCAGCAATGCCTAAACACTTAACTGTATCTGCGTTACTCCTTGGCGCAACTCGCGCTGTCGCGCCAGCCAAGACTGGCGAACAAGCTGACGCAGCACTTTAGGGAGATTGCTTGCTACCCATCGCAATAGGGCGCTTTTACCCAGTCGTTGGGCAACAGATGCTTCCTGACTTTGAAGTTGCTGCGATCGCACAATTTCAGGCTCCCGTTCAGCTTGAATCTGCGGTAAAGTCGCATCAAGATCCGCGTGTTTTGATCCCTGACGCAACAGGGGAACGAGATGGTTTGCGGCGACAATGACATCCCGCAAAGCCATATTGATGCCTTGGGCGCGGATCGGTGACATCGGATGAGCAGCATCGCCTAGAAGCAGTAATCCCGGTACATACCAGCGCGGACAGCGCCCGACCACAACGGACAACAAAACAGGTCGCTCAATGGTTTCCGCTTTTTCCCGAAAATGGTCTGCTAACCAAGGAGGTGATACAGACGCCAGCTGGACAGACCAATCGATTTGCTTCCAGTCCAGACGATCGCCCTCATGAAGCGCCCAGCCTACTTGGAGATTCCCGGACGATCCGCGAAACAATCCAAAGGTATGACGACCGTTAAGAATAGAATAAAAGACATTCTCCGACTCAAAACGTGGACTATCTGCCAGTTTGAACCAAAGAATGTCAAAACTTTGGGACTGCTGCTCAATTTGTAAGTTTGCTCGCTGGCGAACAATGGAATTACGACCATCTGCCCCAATAACTAAATCGGCTCTAATGAAGCATTCATCGCTCAGCTTCACGCCAGAAACCCGTCGATCGCTCCACAGCAAATCCTGTACAGGAGTACTCTGTATAAACTCAAAATTGGCATAAGTATTTGCCTGCTCAATTAGCGCTTCGAGGAGATCTGGCTGTGAAACGAGGGTGCAGGGTTTACCACCTGGTTTTATCGGTTCATCAACTCGAAATAGCGATCGGTTATTGATGAAGAATTCCCAGGCGTCCAGGGGGCGATGGGGGATGCGTTCTAACACCGGCGATAATCCCATCTGCTCAAGAGCATCCAGTCCACTGGGCATCAACCCCTCACCCCGAAAAACTCGCCGGAAGTTGCGGGATGCTTCAATCAGTTTGACTGCGATGCCGCGTTTCACGAGGAGGAGTGCAAGCGTTGCACCAGTGGGTCCAGCCCCAACAATTACAACCTGAGTCATCACTTTCCTACTGTGTTGAATGATCTCAGAATACCAACAATTGCGTTTGAACGTTACAGCGTTAACCCACCCTACTTTTGAGTTAAAAACAATTTGAACTTTCTCCTTTGACTACTTGACTACCTGCTCACCTTGGGGTATGCTTTTAATATAATGGAAATCCGTGCGCCCATATATAGTAATCCTAAATCATTCGTAAATAATAGATGATGTTGTTTGGTGGGCATTGCCCACCAAACCTG
>CAXTSI010000106.1:0-19906 GCA_964246695.1 uncultured bacterium | reverse complement strand
ACTCCCCACTCCCCACTCCCCTATTTATCAAGGAATTATCATCAATGACCGAAGCATTAATTGCCGCTTTATTTGTATTTGTTTTGGCATCTTTTACCGGATTTGAAGTCATTAACAAAGTGCCACCAACTCTTCACACACCTCTGATGTCAGGCTCAAACGCGATTTCTGGTATTGCTGTACTGGGAGCGATAGTAGCGAGTGGTGCCAGAGAGTGGAATCTATCAGTAATTCTCGGTTTAATTGCCATCATCCTAGCAACTATCAACGTGGTTGGTGGTTTCCTCGTCACGGATCGGATGTTGCAAATGTTTAAGAAAAAGGTAAGTAGCTAATGGCTAATAGTAACCGACAATTAGCAATTAGCAATTAGCAATTAGCAATTAGCAATTAGCAATGAACAATTAGCAAAACTATGATTGACTTTCTGCCAACTGGAATTCAACTGACGTACTTAGTCGCTGCATCCTTATTTATTCTGGGTTTGAAAAAGCTGGGTTCGCCTGCCACAGCGCGACAAGGTAATGTAGTAGCTGCTGTGGGGATGCTGTTGGCGATCGTAGCAACACTGCTGGATCAGCAGGTGTTGAACTACGAGATGATTTTGTTGGGGTTGGCGATCGGATCTTTGCTGGGAGCGATCATCGCTTACAAAGTCCAAATGACCGAAATGCCCCAAATGGTAGGTTTGCTCAACGGACTAGGCGGTGCAGCTTCAGCACTGGTTGCCGTTGCGGAATTCTGGCGGTTGCTGGGACACTCTCAGACTGTACCGCTTGATGTCAACATCTCCATGTTGCTGGATGTGTTAATTGGTGGTGTCACCTTCACAGGTAGTATGGTAGCATTTGCGAAACTGCAAGGACTCATGAGTGGTTCCCCAATTACATTTCCTTTCCAGCAACTGTTTAACGCCTCACTCCTGATTACATATGTGGTAGGTAGTGCCTATCTATTAATCGCACCACATAACCTACCCGTATTCTTAGCAGTCGTTGCTGTTTCTTTAGTGCTGGGTGTGATGTTCGTCATCCCCATTGGCGGCGGCGATATGCCTGTGGTCATTTCACTATTGAACTCATTTTCTGGGTTAGCCGCTGCTGCTGCTGGGTTTGTAGTGATGAACAATATGTTAATCATCGCTGGGGCATTGGTGGGAGCATCTGGTATAATACTCTCCGAGATTATGTGTAAAGCGATGAACCGCTCCCTGGTTAGTGTGCTGTTCGGTGCTTTTGGCTCAAGTGGTGGTAAGAGTGTTGCGGGTGCAGCCACAGGTACAACTGATAAAACTGTCCGCAACATCGATCCCGAAGAAGGTGCTATGATGTTAGGCTATGCTCGTTCTGTGGTGATTGTTCCTGGTTATGGGATGGCAGTTGCGCAGGCACAACATAGCATCCGCGAGTTGGCAGATCAACTTGAACGCATGGGTGTTGATGTGAAGTATGCCATTCACCCTGTTGCTGGTAGAATGCCAGGACATATGAATGTGTTGCTGGCAGAGGCGAATGTGCCTTATGAGCAGCTGCACGATATGGATGATATTAATCCCCAGTTCGATCAGACGGATGTAGCGCTGGTGATTGGGGCGAATGATGTGGTCAATCCAGCAGCGCGAAGTGATGCGAATAGTCCGATTTACGGAATGCCTATTTTAGAGGTAGATCGGGCTAAGCAGACGATTGTGATTAAGCGCGGTATGAGTACAGGTTTTGCTGGTGTAGATAATGAGCTGTTCTACAAGGCGAAAACTACGATGCTCTTTGGCGGCGCTAAGGATATGGTGGCGAAGTTAGTTTCTGAGGTGAAGCAGTTGTAAGGAATTTTGGATTTTAACCGCAGATGGACGCGGATAAAGTTGAGACAATCATCCGCGTTCATCTGCGGTTGCAATCAGCGTGACTTCCGTCCAAGTGTTGGTGTCAAGGTCAAACTCCCATGTGTCGTTCAGAGTCAGGAAATTGCCCTTGGCATCAATGGTTTCGCCGCCGTATAACGTTAGCTTACCCCGTCGGGATTTAGTCCCTGCTTGCGCTTCATGCCGGGGTGGTGGTGCACCTGCGCTGACTCCGGTCTGTTGCAAGTTTTCACTGCCTGACTAACTTAGACTTACACTTATACAAGTGTCATCAATCATTGTCCGAATCTGCCAAGGAGTATCCGGTGCAGTTAGACGTTGGCGTAACTCCGAAGGAATCTCACCCCCAAGTTTGTCTAAAGCATCGAGAAGATTAACGACTAAATCTACTTCTTTAAGTTCGCAAGTCAAAAGACGATTTATGATTGGCGATAAAGCTTCCTTGATCCCTTTTTTAGCTAGATGCTCAGCTACCAAACCACCGTAATCTTCATTCTTAGCAACTGCATCAAGCAGACAAGGCACTCCTACCCCTGAATCAAATTGCAGAAGCACCAGTGCTGCCAGAATTTTCGTCTCTAAATCATCCGATTCCTGAAGAAGTTTCTCTAAATGTGGGACAATCACTGAACCGAAAAGTTGTAATCTTTCTGCCACCAAAAAACGGTTGGGTCCCCGAATTAAAGCATCAACAGCTTTGAGAGCAAGAGAATTAACAATTTCTGTAGCCTGTTCTAACGCCGGAACCTGCTTTTCAACTTGGTCGGTGTCCAAATTTTGGATAACTAAATCGAGACTAAATCTGCTCATAACCTAACCCTCGTGACTAAAAACTCACCTGTGAGCTTAGTGCCGCCAGGAATAGAAAATATACTTCTGGAAGGAACTTCTCCAATTACTCTAATGCCGTTTAACACAAAGGCTGTTTCTTCGGAAAACTGAATCACAAACTTTTGTTTATTGCCAAAGACACCGATCTTCATCAGTTGACTATCAGTAGCATCAGTTCCCAAAAGCGTAACGAATATTCTACCCGGTTCACTGGCTAGAAAGGAATTGATGCCTTGTGCAAACCTCAGTTTGGTGACAATCACCGACTCACTCACTTCCAGACTATCACTGTCAATTCCTGTAATACCTTTTACACCAGTATCATCAGTAAAATGGCTAAATAAGCGTCCTCCACCTAAGTTTACAGTCATTGCAAACAGTAAGAGTAGGGACTATCTAAAACTGAGTAGTTAATCGCTTGCATTAGACCAGACAATAGAGATTATTAGCGGTTAGTAGTTAGTTATCAAAAAGTACCACTAATATCATGTCCGGTTAATGACTTATTATATGAACCCTCACCCCGCCCTCTGGGCACCCCTCTCCCAAGCATGGGAGAGGGGACGGGGGCGAGGGCTGGATATCGTAACTGTTTATACGGACATGATATAACCACTAACCAGTCTCCACTCGAAATTGCAATGAGCAACAATCCAGAGGCAGACAATTAGGTGCTTTTCCGGGGCTTGGGAGTGGTGCGTCGGACTTCGCGTTTTTCTTGTTCTCGAAGACGGCGATCGCGCCATTCTGCCACCGTTAAATAACCAATACCTCCGGTGACTAATACTAATAGCACCAAGGCTAGCATTGCTAAAACGCTCAAAAATGGACTTTCCACGATTCTTCTACAGTCCGTTACGACCCCAAACTACCATTGCAATTGACCAAGTGAAAACAACCAGCAGTGAAACCCAACCCAGTGTCAAAATTTCCATAACCTTACTTTTAAACTCAATTAGGAAGAACTCCATCCTTTATCATAATTCAAACACCTCTGCTTTAAGAGCCGGATCATGAACAATATATCCAATCCTGACTTGATGCCAGAACGTTTAGAATCCCTTAAAGCTGGTGTGCTAGCAGGTTTTTGCCTTGCTTTAGCTTTCGTCATCACGACTTTAGGGAATAGCCTAGTACTAGCAAAGTATTTTCAGGCACTCAGCAGTTTGCACATCGATATGCTGAATTGGCATTGGTTGGTGAGTGGCGGCATCGCTTGCTTCTCAGGCTTGCTATTTGGCGTCACCTACCGCTATATCATCCGGGAAGATAAAAACCCGCAACTAAAAGCTGGGGGAGTGATTGCCTTTGGAGGAGTGCGAGGTTTAGCCCAAGTTGATATTGGGTTTTCTTGTGCTGGCACTGTTCTGCCTTTTGTTGTGCTGGGTATAGAGAGTATTTTGTGGTTTGGGTTAGCGGCGATCGCTCTTGATACCGCTATGCAACTCGGCTGGCTCAAACCTTTTAAATCAAGCTAAATTATTACGTACGCATAATTACTTATTTGTCAAGCATAATCTCTAAAACTTTGACGACGGCATACCGAGTAATTAGTATAATAATCAAAATTAATATATAAAGGAGTACCAGTTGACATTACCGCAAAAAAATCAGGTATTCCAGTTTGAAAGTCCAGATGATAGTCCTGGATTTTTACTATGGCAGGTATCTAATCTGTGGCAAAGAAAAATGAATGCAGGGCTGAATCATTTGGGACTGACTCATGTCCAATTTGTGCTGTTAGCAGGAATTGTTTGGCTGTGTCAAGGTGAAGAAACAGTTACTCAAGCACGGTTAGCTGCTCATGCTAAAACCGATATAATGATGACATCAAAAGTTTTACGTGCTTTGGAACAAAGAGGTTTAATCCGGCGGGAAACTAACATTAAGGATACAAGGGCAAAATCATTAACTATAACTCAGCAAGGTTATGAGTTAACAATCGAAGCAATTAAGGTAGTAGATAAAATTGATCGTGATTTTTTCAGCTTCTTGGGTCAGAAGGTAGCTGATTTTAACAAGTATCTGCACTTAATTTTAGCTTCAGGCAAAAGCTTGCAAGACTAGAAGTCTGGACGGCAAAAGTTGAATAAATTCACCATGGAAAATAACAGAAACCTTTATTTGATGATAGTCGATTTAGAAGCTACTTGCTCGAATGACGAAAGTATCCCCAGTCACGAAATGGAAATAATCGAAATTGGCGCGGTGATGCTTAATAGAGCAACATGGGCAATTGATTCTGAGTATCAGCAATTTATTCGACCTGTGAAACATCCCCAGCTAACACCTTTTTGCACAGAGTTGACGAGTATTACTCAACAGGATATTGAAGCTGCCCCTAAATTTCCAGAAGCTATTTCTCATTTTAAAGATTGGATTTATTCATATCCTAATCATATTTTTTGTTCCTGGGGAAACTACGACAAAAAGCAATTTATTCAAGATTGTGAGTTTCACAATGTTCCATATCCTTTTGGTTCAGAACACAGAAATTTAAAGAAGGAATTTTCTGATTATCTTGGCGTATCCAAAAGATTTGGTATGGCACAAGCTCTCCAACATCTTGGGATAGAATTGAAAGGAACACACCATCGCGGGATTGATGATGCCCGCAACATTGCAGCTATATTCCGACATATGAACACCACAAAAAAACAAGCTGAAGAACTTAAATAGCTTGCTATAGCAATCCTAAATGATTCGTAAACTCAGAGAAACCCGGTTTCTTAAAGAAACCGGGTTTCTGAGGCAACGGAAGTTCACAATTCAAATAGGATTGCTATATTCGTTAAAATAGCTGGTAAAAAAGATCCTTCCTTTGAAGATGTTTCTTTACCCGGATAATTTTGTAAAAGGAGAGTCAATCTTTAGTGCCTGTCCGAGTTCGTCAACACGTTAATCCACTTGCGAACAAGTATCAAAAACCCCTCAGTCCCTTAGAGTGGGAAAAAGTTTATACTAAGCCAAACCAACCAATACATCTAGATATTGGCTGCGCTAAGGGACGGTTTGTTTTAAGTATGGCGCAGAGAGAAACCGACTGGAATTTCCTGGGTTTGGAAATTCGGGAACCATTGGTACACGAGGCGAATAAGTGGCGCGATGAGTTGGGACTGACAAACCTGCACTATTTGTTTTGCAATGTGAATAACTCATTGAGATCGCTTTTATCTTCCCTCCCCAAAGGAACTTTACAGCGTGTCACAATTCAATTTCCCGATCCGTGGTTTAAAAATCGTCATGCTAAACGGCGAATGGTGCAACCACTATTAGTGGAAGAACTGGCAGAGTATTTAGTGTCTGGAGGTATTGTATTTTTGCAATCGGATATTGAGTTTTTGGCAGTGGAAATGTGCGATCGCTTTGCTGCACACCCCGCTTTTCATCGACTTGGTACAGGAGAATGGCTAGCAAAAAACCCGCTACCAGTTTCCACGGAACGGGAAATAAGCACTCTTGAAAGGGGTGAACCTGTCTATCGTGCCTTATTTGAAAGAGTTAGCAAACAAAATTCCTAGGCTTGTTTGAACACAAGCAAGGGAGCATCCCATTTTGGCGAATCGCCCTCAGACTAGAAGTCTGGGGCTACACAGACAAAGTCCGCCTTCGCGGACTGCCGAAACCCGCGCAGGCGGGTTTAGTTTGTATAGCCGCGATTTCCAATCGCCTGGTATTTCTCCCAGAAGCAAAAGCATGACTGTTAAAATGACCAAATGAGATGTTTTGCTCTAAGGACTTGACTATGGTTGCTGCTATCCAATTTCAGACCTATACCGTAGAAGAGTTTCTTAGCCTAGACCTGCCCGAAAGACAGGAATATGAGCTGGTCAATGGAATTGTCACACCCATGTCTGAACCTTCGGGAGAACACGAGAACCTTCGGTCTGAACTACTGGTAGAACTGCGATTGGAAAGCAGACGGTGTCAACTTGGACTACTGGTGCATCCAAAGCCCGTACTAGAACTCGGACCCAAAGATACTCGTAAACCTGACCTAATCGTGATTAACCGAGACTCTTGGAATCGGCAAACTCAGCCAGAAGCCGTATTGAAGGAACCTCCCAGTGTTGTCATTGAAATTGTCAGCACGAATTGGGAGGAGGACTACCGTAACAAACCCCTTTGGTATGCAGCCTTTGGGGTGAATGAGTTTTGGATCGTTGATCCCCTGTTCACTGTTGCTCGTTATCCCAAGCGCAAGAATCCTAAGATTCAGGAACCTACCATCTTCATTGGGCAGTTGATTTCCTCACGTAGCATTTTGGTTGAACGGGAATACGAGTTTGAGAGTTTTACAGGGAAAGATCATCTCAAGTCTCGATTCTTTCCAGAATTAGACATAACTGTGGAGCAAATTATTGCATTTGGGGCAGGAATTTAACTTCAGGATTGTGAGGAATGGCACCTTCACACAGAGGTTTACTTGAGATAGCGATCGCACCAGTTGACAATTTCCCAAAGCACATGACCTACCCCTTCACGAGAGCGATAGCCATGATCTTCTAATGGTAATATACAACAGCGCACTGTTGCTCCTAGTCCTTTAAGCGCTTCATATAGTCGTTCTGTTTGTAGTGGATATGTGCCAGCATTGCTATCGTTTTCTCCATGAATGAGTAGCACTGGTGCTTTTACTTGAGCAGCATGAGTAAAAGGAGACATATGGATGTAAGTCTGTGCCGCTGACCAAAAATTGCGCTGTTCCCCCTGAAAGCCAAATGGAGTCAGAGTGCGGTTGTAAGCTCCACTTCTAGCAATCCCCATCCGAAATAGATCTGTGTGTCCCAGTAAATTCACTGTAGTGAACGCACCATAAGAGTGTCCACCAATACCGATACGATTGGAGTCAGCAATACCACGCTCTACTACATAGTCCACCGCTGCAGAAGCTCCGGCAATCAATTGCTCTACGTAAGTATCATTCGGCTCTGTTTCACCTTCACCAATAATTGGCAAAGTAGGACCAGAAAGAACTGCATAACCCTGAGTGAGCAGAAACAAAACAGAAGCGCGGCTAGGACGACTAAAAGCGTTTTCAGCCGTAGTCAACTGTCCGGCAAATTCCCTGTCTTTGAATTCCTCCGGGTACACCCAAAATAGCATTGGCAAAGGACCATCACGAGTAACATCATAACTTGGGGGCAGATACAGTTTTGCTGATAGCTGTACACCATCTGCCCGTTGGTACTTTACCAATTCCTTGTGAATACCAGCCAGTTGAGGAGCTGGGTCTTGATAATGAGTGAGTGCAATGGGATGAGGCCGATCGCCACGGGAGAACAGAAAATAATTGGGTGGTTCAGTCTGGGACTGGCGAAGAGTAATCAAAGTTTGTGCTTCATCATCCAGCACATAGCAAATTGCTTCTAAGTAGGGGTCTTGGCACTGCCATAAGCGTTGCGTTTCTAATGTTTCCAAATCTAAGCGATTCAAAAACGGATACACACCGAGAGGAGATGCACCCCGACCACTAAGGTAAATGCCATTACCATCAGGTGCAAAGCGCAGGACTTTATATCTGTAAGGTCCAGACGTCATCAACGGTGATCCTGGATCGCCATATTTGTCTTCATAACTGCGGTCAAATAGCAGTTGCGGCGATGTTTCAGGCTGGTGGGGATAAATGCGCCAGACTCTCTCAGTGCGGGTATCGTACCATCGTTCCCAAACAAGCGCTACATCCTCCTTACCCCATGCAATACCCCGGCAGCGATACTCGGACTGCCAAAGTTGCTTTGGTGCATCGGTAAAAGGAGCATCAAGTTCAAAAACAGCATCCCGTTTGGGAACATCACGGGTGGGATCGCCGTCATCTAAAGCTTCTATCCAATATAAAGTAGATTTGGCGTCACTGCGCCAAGATACTCCCCTCCGTCCTGTCCGCACTTCATCAAACTTGGTTGAACGAGGGTTGTAAAGAGGCACATCAACAACTTCGTAAATAAACTTGCCTGTGTTGTCAAATACCTGAATGCTTTTAGGAAAGTAGGAGACTGGAACTTGGTAAGAAAACGGTCTGTGTAGAGTAATCAGTAAAATGAAGTTGCCATCGGGAGATGGTATGGCTTCATCAATTAGACTAGGTGGTGTCACCGGAGTACGGCTACCGTCTAGTGTTACTTTCTCTAATGTCGAGGTTAGGTAATATTCAAATAATGCTTCGTCGTATGGATTTTTTAGTAGATTTGTGTAGGTGCGATTAGGGGTTTTGTCACCCAAATTTTCCTGAATAATTGGCCCAGGGGGAACAGCAGGTTCAATTGGAATTTCACCGCGATTACTTAGGGTAAACTTACAAATAAGTACCTCGTTTGATAGCCAGTGATACGGGCTTCCATAAGTAGCGTTGAGGACTGGCTCTGTTAAACGCCGAGGAGTTCCTTCAGTCATATTGAGAACCCACAGTTCTAGTCCCGTTGCTTGGGTAAGAGTAAATGCCAGTTTTTGACTATCAGGAGACCACTTGATAGAGCTAATTTGGGCGTTTTCTGGTAGTATCGGTGTGGTAATATTAGAGGATGTGAGCGCCCTAATCTTCATACTCCGGTAGGGGTTACGCCGAGATGGAGCATTTATTCTCGGATTTAATCGCAGTCCTGCTAAACCAACTTCTGGTTCTGCAAGCAAGGCGATGGGAACTAATAGAGGTTGCTCCAACTCCACCAACCATTCTCGGTTGGGAGACAGCAGAATCTTTGACGGCGGGGGAGCATCGAGTAGAAGATTAATTGGTTCAGGGGGAGTTTGCCATATTTGGTCAGAACTGGAAATGTTGGTCATTTTGATTGGTGTAAAGGCGATCGCACTTTTCAAAAGTAGCAAATACGCTCGAAATACGAACACAAGTTTTATACCGAATTAGCAGGATTCGTCAACTATGAACCTTTTGGTAGGAATTTCGCACGTGTAGAATGCTGCGCGTTCTACAACGGTTATCGGTTAGTTTATTCTCTTATCCAAGCAGTATTGCAACGGGAATCGTTACCACCGGATGGGTGGTGAGACTCGGTACAGCCGTGTAGGTCTTGCCCCACGCCCAGTATGGCAAGTTCCGATCGTCCACTTCCAACAAAACCGTTGCCAACAGTGCGATGAGTGAAGGCAGCACTAGGCGTGACGCATCGGTGAGAGGTTAAGGTAGCAGGAGGTGGAAAAGTAGGTTGTGGGATGCAGGGCAAATATCAGGTAAGGCAAGAACGCTTTGATAATTTCCGCAGACAGATAGATCCCAAAGACATTCAAGGTGCACCGCCTGTAGAAGGTAGTGGTACAGCCGGACATGCCAGATCTAAACATGGTATTTCTAAGGAAGTCCAAGCTGATATTTTAAATAACCCGGAGCAAATATTTAGTGGAAGGAATGAAAATGGACGGGATGTGGATATTTATTACAAGGATGAGAGCGTAGCGATCGCGGAGGCAGGAAAAAAATACTCGGTAATTACGGCTTATGGCAAAGCAAGCCAAAAAGGAAAGGCTAAACCTGTAAATTCAGAAAAATGGGTTAACGATCCTAACTATGTTGAAATTAAAATAGATGAACCATTAGAAATTATCTATCCCAATACAGAGGATTGGGAATCAGATAATTGGCCATGCTGAGCAAGAAGCTCCGCTATTTTATGATCGAGCTGTATAATAGCAGAGTAAGGAAGAAGTAAAAGAGGTAGTTGTTGCCTCTTCTACTGAATAGGGAAATGCCCTTGCTTCTTCTTTTATTTCAAGCTCGATAACTCTAAATTCGATGATTTATCATGAAGTAAAATATTTCCAAAAAATGGAGTGTTGAAATATTGAACATCAAAGAAAATCTTTCAGTCGAGCAAAAACTTTGGCAATTTCCTCCTGATGCTCGCCGAACCAAGGAAGAATTTTCGGTTATTATTGAGCATTTGCTTAGAACCCTAAGTGATTACCTGCAACAGCAGATTGAGAAAATTGATGAAACAATTGAAGAGTCAATAGTTGATGACGAATCATTTTGTTGTTGTATTCGTAGTGCCTCATCTTTTGGCGGTCCCTTGGCTGTGGCTTGGGAGGGAAGGATGGGTATGGAACCAGTAGGGGATAAGGGTAAACCTTGGGTAAGTGCCTCGCTGTTTCTTTTTAGCCATAATAAGCGTTTGGCTGTAACTGAGCAAAAAGGCAGTTACATTGAGTTGGTCTATGAACCTAACGATAACGGTAAGGGTTGTTGGCGCTTTTTAGGTTGGGAGGAAGATATTTATGATGAGTTTGAGGGTATTGATGAATACACAGGCAAACTAGCCAATTGAACGCTCTTTAGCTTCAACATTCAGTGTTATTTGTAGAGCAGTTGGACACTCAGCAACTACTGATGGCAAGGCTATGACGACACATTGAGTCATGTAGGCGACTCTGGAACTGATGCAATTGTTGCCCTTTGCAGCGGAAGAGATATGCCAAAACTTAAACTTGATGCATTCGTTCCTCATGGAGACAACTCTTTCCATGTCAGTGAATCTAAAGTTGGATTAAAAAAGCTGGAAGAGGCTATCGCTAGTCACCCGTTGGCAGTTCGAGAAATGGCTAAACAAAGCAAAGATTTGCAAAGGCTGAAGCAGGCTGAGAAATTAGATCGGGACTTTGTGGAATGGCTCCGCACCTCATTTGACAACGACGGAAAAAGCCTGATTGACTTAGCCTGAGCTTGATTTGATGGCACTGGCTGAGTTGTCCCATGCTTATGAGCGAAACTCAGCAGTGACTTGATTACATATAAAAGGTTATGGATGGAGAAGGTAAATCTGAAATAAAAGTTAAACTAGTCATAGCTGATTTTGAATGCTCTCCAGAAGAAATTACCAAGATTCTAGAGATTAATCCTACAAAAACGTGGCTAAAGGGTGAACCAGTTCTTCCTACTGCTAGGAATTTTCACAAACAAAATGGATGGGTGCTACAGTCACCCAACAATTCAGTAAATAGTACTGTTGATGCGCAAGTAGAATCACTGCTTTCAATTATTGCTCCACATGTCGATAAATTCGCAACTCTTCCTAAGGATGTCTACATTGAACTATCTTGCGTTATATTTACAGATTCTGATAGATTTCCAGCAGTAGGTTTTTCCTATAACACAATAAGAATGCTTGCAAAGATTAGCGGAAGTATGCAGAAATGTTCAATTTAAATCCGGTTATTTTTTTGATTAAGACCCTCGCTTTAGTTAGAGTAGATTACATTCTTTTGTAGCCTACTGTCTTGGTTGTCAGATTCAAAGTTTGTCAGGAGATATCCGACCGTAAAATAAAGGATTTTTTACTATTCAGTTTACGGTCAACTTCGGTCAAGCTTATGAAGGAAAAAGCCGGACTTATATAGGTGGGCGCTTTGGTTAAATCCCAATATCGTTCAGTTAAGGCGTTGATCCCCCCAACCCCCCTTTTTAAGGGGGGCTAGTTCTGATCAAGAGGGACTGAATACTGCTAACTGAACCGTATTGGGTTAAATCCAAGTTTTTATTCCCATCCAAGTCATCCGGTGTTGATAACCCCCAGGTGAAAGAGGTAAACCTAAATAAATAGGCAGCCAAAAAACAAAGGCTGCCAGAATCACAAAGGTAATAGTGACACCGATCGCACGGAGTTCTTTGTAATCCCTGTGAAAACATTGATCCACCACCCAAGCGATCGCTAAAAATGCAAACACCACACCCGTCATATAGTGGTAAATAAAAACACAACGAGTTACCGTCACCCAAGGTAATATATTAGCAGCATAATTTATCACTAAGTACAAGGCAATCCAAGTATCAACAGAAAGTGGTGCAGGAGGAGAAAAACGCTTTTGCCCGATCCAAGGAATTACCAATTGCGACACCAGCATTTGTAATAAAAATAAAAGGGCAGCGACGCCAAACCACCACAGCAAGGGATTGCCCATTGCATGGACATCATAAATTACTTTCCCAGTATCCGGAGGTAAAGGCGGTCCCATCACAGGTAGCGGATCTCTTACACTTTGCGCCGTTCCGTAAAAATACGCCATTGGTCTAATCATCAAAGGCCACTTATACCATGCAGCACAGTAAGGATGCACCTTGCTGGGATTATTACCACCGAGATTTTCGTGAAACGCCAAAATTTGCTTGTGTACTTCTACAAATCCGTACCTTGTATCTAGCTGTAGGTGAGGAATCCAAATGATGCTGTAAACGACAATTGGGATAATTCCCAAATAAAAGAGAATCTGAAAAATATTAAGTTGAGTTAAATTTTGTAACGGCGACAACGGTGGCAACGGATTAATAGCGGATGTAGCGGATAATTTATATTTTCGTAGTCTAACATTTAACTTATCCGTTACATCCGTTACCTCATCCGTTGCCACCATTGCCACCGTTGCCCAAGCTGCTATCCAAATTAGATAAGCACCCAGCAAAAACCATAAACCATTCCACTTAGTAGCAACTGACGCACCAAAAGCAATGCCAGATAGTACTAACCAGAATTTGCGTTGCTGTCTTTGATTTGCCAATGCCAATAATAAAAACCACTGCCCTAACAACCCAAAAATGACAATATACTGATTGATTAAGGCATAGCGAGACTCCACGAGAAATATGCCGTCACAAGCTGTAAACAAACCAGCAAGCAAAGCAAAGCTGCGACGATAACTTAACTGATAGGCAATTCCAGCAACGATTAAGGGAATAAATGAGCCGGAGAAGGCATTGATCCAACGATAACTTAAAGGTGATAGTATCGAACCTGTCAAACCATTCACCTCGTTTTGCCACTCAGGAACGTGACTGCCAATCCAAATTCCGAGTGCAACGATCAATTTACCCAAGGGTGGATGACCATCAAAAAACGGGGTATGGGTGAGATAGTCATTGCCAAACTTAGCGTAATAAACTTCATCAAATACAAAAGTGTTAAACCGTCCGAGTCCCCAGAATCGTAGGGTAAGTGACAGCAAAAACACTCCAGTAATACCAATCCAAAACCACTTTTTAGTCATTTGTCAACGTTAGTAGTTAGTAGTTAGGGGCTAATTGCTAATTGCTAACGGCTAATTGCTAATTGAAGACTGGCTTTTAACAATTAGCAATGAACAATTAGCAATTAGCAATTAACAACCAACAACTAACTATTTTCCACTTTTGCTACTTCTAGCATTGTCTTTAAAACAGAATCCGGATTAAGACTGATAGAGTCAATTCCCTGTTCTACTAAAAACTGAGCAAATTCTGGGTAGTCGCTAGGTGCTTGCCCACAAATGCCGATTTTACGGTTGTGTTGTTTTGCGGCGGCGATCGCTAACTTCACCATCCGCTTGACACCTTCACTGCGCTCATCAAACAACCGCGCCACTAACGCCGAATCCCTGTCCAGTCCCAGTGTGAGCTGAGTTAGGTCATTGGAACCAATTGAGAACCCGTCAAAAACTTGTGCAAATTCCTCAGCCATTATGACATTGTTCGGCAACTCGCACATCACATAAACCTGCAAATCGTTAACCCCCTGTTGCAAACCATGTTTTGCCATTTCTGTCAACACCATCAGCCCTTCATCAGGGGTGCGACAGAAAGGAATCATGGGGATAACGTTTGTCAAACCCATGGAGTCTCTGACTCGCTTAATGGCATAACATTCTAGAGCAAAAGCTTCTCTATAGCCTTTATCATAGTAACGCGCCGCTCCTCGCCAGCCAAGCATTGGGTTTTCTTCTTCGGGTTCAAACTGTCTGCCACCTAACAAATTGGCATACTCATTACTCTTGAAATCTGACATCCGCACAATGACTGGTTTAGGATAAAATGCCCCAGCAATCCTACCGATTCCTTGAGCTAATTTATCGACAAAGTACTGGGGTTTGTCATCGTAAAGTGCAGTGATTTCGGCAATTCTGGCTTTAACAAATTCATCCTCTAACTCGTTAAAGTGAATTAAAGCCATTGGATGGGTCTGGATGTAGTTGGCAATGATAAACTCTGTCCGCGCTAAACCGACTCCATCGCAGGGAATAGCAGACAAACTGAAAGCTTCCTGGGGATTACCCACATTCATCAAAATTTGGGTGCGGGTGCGGGGTAAGTTATCTAGCTGAACTTCTTGGACTTCAAAAGGCAACAATCCCGCATAAACTCTTCCTTCTTCCCCTTCGGCGCAAGAAACTGTTACCTCTTGTCCATTTTTCAATATTTCTGTGGCATTACCGCATCCCACAATTGCTGGTACACCTAGTTCCCGTGCAATAATTGCGGCGTGGCAATTACATACAATAACTGGCGTGTATTTGCTTGTGAAGACAACATAGTTATGGTGTTCCGCAACTGTAATGTTGTAAACATCACCATAAGTTTCTTCTTCGACTGACACTACTCGCTGCATACGTATGTCTCCTGCAAGTAGTTCTTCAAAAATCCCAGTCTCACGAAGTTGTTTATCTGAGATGAGTAAATTATTATCCCTTCTGAGTTTCAGCTGACCTGTTACATCGTCGCCAAATAGTTGACTAGTAGCAAAGAAGCGAGTTTGTATTGTTCTCTGAGTAACTTCTCCCTTGACTCTGTTGGTAAACTCGAATATCTCTGCCAGTTTTTCGACTAATTGCACATTATGTATACCTCTGTTCTTTGTCACTTGAGGAACAGTACCTATCTTTAAACATGCTACGATAACAGCTTGTAGTAGAAGGTGTTCTGATACATATATATTGATGCGATTGTTTGAGTAACAGCCATCTCCATCTATCACTCCTGCCAGAAAATGGTAAGAGAATTCTACCGAGTTGTTCAGCAGTGTATTGACAATGTTTTGCTCTTTTTCATGCAATTCGTATGCTACTTGCTTAGAGTAGAATCTGTAAGCTGTTGCTTGACCTACTACTAATTGACCTCTTATGTAACCACAAGAATCATTTTTTTCGTAAGGGACAAACGGTCTACCATAAACAGCGGTCATGCACTCGTTCATAGCACCTATAAATCGCTGCTTTTCAGGGATATTCTTCTGAATAAACTGTACCTCACCATGAGTGCGGCTTCTATAAATAGAACCATCAGTAAGAATACCACCTAATAAATAAGCCATTGCCTCCTGTTCTTTTATTCTGTCACTCAAACAAGGAATATGTTGTGCTGTTACCAGCATTTCCTGGCGAGTGAGCATTTCTTGAATTTCAGTTTTCACATATTTACCGCCTCTGATATTTATCATCTTGTGGTCGGGAGTTAGGCGGAGAATGTTGTCAGCAACTCTACCTGTTTGAGATGCACTGACTCCGATCATCTTCGACTGCTTTTTCATGGAGTCTAGAATTTGCTGCCACTCAATTTTGCTTGTCTGTGTATTTAAGGCAAGAGTGAATAACCCCTCATGACCTTGTTCATAAATTTGCTGCAAGGTCATAAAACCTTTGTTAGTTAAAATCTTCGTTTCTCCATCAAAGCAGGTGCGTCCACCTTGGTTGGTGATAATCGCACTTGCTTTTTTCATAATTGGTTCCCAGTCAGGATCGGTTCTATCTGTTACCAAAACTTCCCCTGCTTTGAACTGCTCGATTTTGTTGGCATTTACAATTAAGTGTGCTTTGCCTTGACTTATCGCTTCTCCAATAGCGCGACCTGTGATTAAAGGGACTGGACAGTGGAGATTAGGAGTTGAGGTGTGAGCAAATTTTTCCCCACTCCCTACTCCCCACTCCCCAATCCCTGATAGGCGATAACTCTTCAAGATATGCTGCCCTTTCTGCGACTGCACGGTTTCAGGACGTGCTTGCACGACAAACAGTTCGTTGGTAATGCCGTCTTTTGCCCACTCAATATCCATCGGGGTGTAGGTATTGTGGACTTGGGAATAATGGTCTTCAATCAAGCACGCCCACTGCGCTAGTTGCAAAATCTCATCATCAGTCAGGGCAAATTTGCCTCTTTCATTGAGAGAAACTGGCACATTTTTGGTGAATTTAGAGCCGTCGTCATAAACCATTTTGAGTTCTTTGCTGCCCAATCTTTTATCGATTATTGGGCGAAAACCTGCTTTTAAAGTAGGCTTAAAAACATAATATTCGTCTGGGTTTACAGTTCCTTGGACAACATTTTCTCCTAAGCCATAGGCAGCTGTGATCAGTGCAGCATTTTGGAAGCCTGTTTCTGTTTCAATTGAGAACATTACTCCAGAGGATGCTAAGTCAGAACGTACCATTTTTTGTACGCCAACAGCGAGGGCAACGCTAAAGTGTTCAAATCCCTTAATTTGGCGATAAGAAATGGCGCGATCGGTAAATAGGGAAGCAAAGCAGCGATGACAGGCTGCTAAAACTCCTTCAACACCAGTGACGTTGAGGTAAGATTCTTGCTGTCCGGCAAAACTGGCATCGGGGAGGTCTTCGGCAGTGGCGCTGGAGCGTACTGCTACATCTACTACGTACTTGTCAGGTTGGTGTATAATTTTACTGGAGTGTGTGTCTAAATCTCGATCGGGGATTGAAACACATAAGGCTTGGTAGGCTGTGGTGATTGCATCCCGCAAAGGAGCGGGAAATGGTGTATGTAGTAGTAGCGATCGCGCCTTTAAGCCTCGCTCTCGTAAATTTTTTACATCCTCAACATCTAGGTCACAAAAAAGTTCACGCAGCTTGGACTCTAACCCAGCTGATTGGATAAAATAGCGATAGGCATAAGCAGTGGTGGCAAACCCATTGGGAATATTCACGCCTTTGGGCTTGAGTTGTTGAATCATTTCCCCCAAGGATGCATTCTTGCCCCCAACTAGGGGTATATCGGCAATCCCCACTTCATCAAACCAGAGGACGAGCGATCGCTCTGCGTCAGAATTAGACAAAGTATTTTGAGCTGTTGTAACCATTTTTACTTAACCTCACTGGTAGATTTTCTGATGTCTTTATTGTAATTTACTGCATATTTTATTTAGGATCGGCGATCCAAGTTTCAACGAAGACATTACCTGCTTCTTGTATAACTGATATTCAGGAGGGCGCAAATCAGGAGTTTCTGCAGTTTGGGTGGGTTAATGCAAGGTTTGCTCTATTAGTCAAGATTAAAAAGTCAATTCTTAACAAAAGTTTAGACTAGAAACTTTTGACTATGGACTATAGTGCATTGCTAAACTACCCATGGGCACTATCCGTCTATTATTACTCTTAAACCATTGACAGAGGGAGTCATCATGGGCAAGTACGACAAGATTTTTAATTCAGAAAAGTCTTTAGAAGAATCACTGAAACCAGAAGAAGCGGTGGCGGCGATCGCAGTTGTCACTGCCGTTGCTGATTCTTCGTTAGATGATGTGGATGTAGAACTTTTAACGGATATAATCTGGGGATTCGAGGTATTTGAAGATTACTCAGATGACGATTTGTTAGAGTTGGTTGATAAACTCCTAGTCATTGCTGAGGAAGAGGGACTGGGAGCGCTGTTTAACACTGCTAATGAATCCCTTGCAGAAGATCTCGTTCGGGATGCTTATGCTGCGGGGGTAAGCGTACTTGTAGATGAAGAAGAGCTACTTGTTCCTAAGGGGAAGATGTCTTTGCTCAAAAAGCTACAGGAAGCTTTGGAAATTAAGGATGAACTCGCAAAGGAAATTCTAGACGAGGTGATAACCGCCTTTGAAGAAGCAGAAGATGAATACGAAGAAGACGACGATGAAACAGTACTAGAAGACGATAGCCTGGACATGTATGAGTCCCCTTTGGGTAATTTTATCGTCCCAATTCCGGTTGACCCCCAGCACGGTGGTAGGGTTCAAAGTCAAGAAGGGGTAGTGGGCTTTTCTGATGATTTTGGCACTTTGCTGAGAATTGATTATTATCCTATACCCCTTGAACAGGTGGAGGATATGCAATCGGTTAGAGAGGAAGAATATCTTCGCTCAATTCTGTTAAATAAATATGTACCTCAGACGATTGTTGCCAATTTACCACAGGCTTCCGTAGAGTATACGGAATATCTGGCAGACACATTGGAGGGATCTTACTTTGTGTTAATGAATATGCCCGAAGGTTCATCGATTTCCAAGACAGGCAACAATGGCACTGCTAGCAGGTTGAATGCGTACCGAGGGCTGCTCGCTTTTGCGAATGGTAGTTTTTTATACATTGCCAGCAATCAGCGCAGCTTTTTTGACGGGGAAACTCCCACTACTCCTAAAGCAGAAGCCGAGGGTATCAAGCAAAAGATTTTAGAGTTTGTTGATTCTATCGAGTTCACTTAGTCTTAAAGGGGCGATCGCTCTATGTAGAGACGTTGCATTGCAACGTCTCTACTTATCCACACAATGACAGTAAAATATGAATGTGCAACATGGAGTCTAAAGACCAATGTTTGAAAATCACCCGATCGTCAGCATCTCTCCTGAAGTGATGAGCGGCACTCCAGTTTTTACTGGTACGAGAGTTCCTGTGCAGACTCTTTTCGATTATTTGAAAGCGGGAGAGTCAATTGATGATTTTTTAGATGGATTTCCAACTGTTACTAGAGAGCAGGCGATCGCACTGTTGGAAGAAGCAGGAAGACTTCTTGTTGACAGGGTAGCATAACATGAAGCTCCTGTTGGATGAGTGTATTGACCGCAAGCTAGCCAGAGAGTTTGTAGACTGCGAGGTGAAAACAGTTCCACAGATGGGATGGGCTGGAATTAAGAATGGTCAACTCCTTGCTCGTGCACAGAAAGTATTTGATGTTTTCATAACGGTTGATCGCAGCTTCTCATTTCAGCAAAATCTGCCGCAATTTGACATTGCAGTGGTTGTTTTGCACGCACCTTCCAATCGATTAACGGATCTGAAGCCTTTAGTGCCACAGGTTTTGGCTATCTTATCTACACTAACTAAGGGGCAAGCCACGGTTGTTAGTATATAGCCAACATCAACATAACTTGATTTATGCCATCGCTTTCCCCAATAATGCCTTGCGCTTCAACACGACTACACGAGGTCGTGCTCTTTGACCCAGTGAAAAGCCTAGACCTTCACGAAAGATTTCTGGCATATAAAAGCGTGCCGTATCATCCTTTTCTTTATCTTCATAGATGACCCCCATTTCCTCTAACATTCTCACCGTTTGCTGATCCATTTCAAACTGTTCTACAGCAAAGGGAATTTTGCGATCGGCACGGTGATATTTAGCAAGTGTCACATTAACCCATGTTTTAAAGGCTGGGTATCTCACATCTTGCACCATTCTCAACAAGACCAGAAAAACCGGGTTTCTTAACGATA
>CAXTSI010000105.1:0-20127 GCA_964246695.1 uncultured bacterium | reverse complement strand
TTCAGTCATTGATTTCTTAGTACATTTGTTCGCGTTGAAAGGGCTGGGTGGGCATTGCCCACCATTTCCAGGTTTGGTGGGCAATGCCCACCCTACGAAGAATTTCACAAATCAGATCGGACTGCTATATATAAGTTGCGGCGTTTGAGCTAAGACAGGCTTCCCGGTAGATACAGCCTGTTCCACAATATCAGCAGCTTGATTTACCCCCCCAGATCGACGAATTGCTCCTTGTAATCTGGATGCATTCATTTTATAAGAATCTTCAGTCAGTACCTGCTTGATAGCGAATCGCAGTCTGGGAACGTTCAGACGGGCTAAGGGTACAACCTCACCAGCCCCTGTCCAAGCTACACGCGCTGCTACCCCAAGCTGATCGTTTGCAATCGGAATTGCTACCATCGGCACCCCATTGCTTAAGGATTCTAAAGTGGTATTCATGCCTGCATGGGTAATCGTCAGAGTGGCAGTTTTTAGGAGTTCTAGTTGAGGCGCATAACCGACGACTAGGGGCGAACCTGGTAGTTCTTTTAGAGATTCTAAGCTAGCACCACCACCAAGAGAAATGACTAGCTGGGCATCTAACCCGTTGCAAGCTTCTGCAATACAGTTGAAAACTTTCAACAAGCGATTTTGTACAGTCCCTAGTGAAGCATAAATCAATGGTTGCCCAGTTAACTTTTCATTTGGGAAAGCAACAGTTTCTCGACCAACTGAACTATGTAATGGTCCGGTAAAATGGAACCATTGGGGTAAATGTTGCCTTGGAAATTCAAATTCCGCAGGCTGTTGACTGATCTGAGCTAGTTGAGAATAGCTATCATTCAGGCGCGTGAGTGTGGGCAAGTTCCACGAACGGCGATACTCAACTATCACCTTACCCGTGGGTTTGGTAAGACTCAGCAACCCGTAAACTGCTCGGTTGCGTAGGTGTGTCCACCAAGCTGGATGATAGCGCCAGTTCAGGAAATGAGGGGGAATACTATCTTCTTGATGAAGTACTACAGCACTGCAAATAGTAATAAAGGGAATTTGCAAAAATTCTGCAACAGTTCCTCCCTCTAGTGAAATCTGGTCTACTAACAGTGCTTCCACACCTGCATCTTTGATTGCAGTCGGTGCATCCCGAAGCATAACAGCCGCTGTTTGCTTGAGTACTTTGAGAGTATATTGCGATGCATTGAGTCCGCTGAGTTTCCCTAAGTGAGTCAAATGTTGGGCGATCGCCCCACGGGGAAACTCAGATTCGCCAATCGCCCGAAATTCCAATCCTGCTTGCAGTGTCTTGGGTTGAGCATCTTGTACCCCAAATAAAGTCACACGATGACCGCGCAGTTGCAGTTCGCGACCCAGCGGAAACATGGTGTTCAGGTGTCCAGTCGTTCCAGGACAGATGATGCCGAAGTGAGTCATAGTAACTGCTTATAGTTTGTGGCGGCATCGATAAATATTAGATAACTATGGCACGACTGGAAGGAGACTAGGGACACTTCCCAATCTGCTTAACGTACCAGTTGTAATTGTGGCATTTGGATTGTTATAAATAATTCGGAACGCGATCGTTGGTAATTCGTAATTACCCCATGCATAAATGCGAAGTCTGCCGATGCCAAGATCAGGACAAGTGCGATCTGGCTAGATGTTGGATCAGTTACATAACTTAACGATTCACTTATAGGTTGTAAGATAACATTAACTTAACTAAAAAAGTAATAAAATAAATTTTTATTATTTATTGGGGTTGATTCATTTTGACACTTCACATCTCCCTCATTCAAAATACTAGGGTTTGTTGAGGAGTGGGGCGATCGCTCTCCTAGCTATTTTCAGATTAAAGCCTAAGATTAACTGTTATCAATGACCAGATTTTCCGTAAAAGTGCTAACGGCATAGTGTCGTTATCGTGCCAAGCCTGATAGAAAGCGGGGTATGGCTGATTTTGGGCAACGTGCCAGAGGATGTTATATACATGCTTATCAAATGCCTTAAAGGGATTTAAGTTGCCTTTCAAGGCTGTGACGACTGAGGCCAAATCATTGTCTCCCAGGATTTTCGTCAATTTAGATGCCGCTTCCGTACGGGTGGAGTCATCCACATCAGTGTTGGACAGCAGTTGCACCAAGGCATTGATCGCTTGTGGATTGCCTGGGTCAATTTTCTCCAAGCTATCTGCCACTTGCCAACGGGTGTAGTCATCCACATCAGTGTTGGACAGCAGTTGCACCAAGGCATCGATCGCTTGTGGATTGCCAGTGCCAATTTGAAGCAAGCTATCTGCCGCTTGCCTACGGGTGTAGTCATCCACATCAGTGTTGGACAGCAGTTGCACCAAGGCATTGATCGCTTGTGGATTGCCAGTGCCAACCAGGATTCTCTTCAGCTATCCCCACATTGTTTAGCCAGCCTAACTTTATGGCTAATCCCAATGGGGAATTTTCATCATCTTTGTAGCCTAATTTTTGCTGAATTTCTGGAGGAATTTGATCCAGTCGAATGCGAAACCGAGATGCTAATCTGAGGAATTGTCATGGCAATTCCTCCAAAATTGCATCCCACGTCTCTTTATTATACCAATAAGCACCATGAGACTCTGGAAAAGGTTGCTGGTTATCGACCTTCACATCTTTGATCCGACCTGGAAATAACCCTTGGCGATCGCCAACATAACTCAGAATATCCCGCAAATCATAGATATTCAACCACTTAGGGAAGTATTCTGGTAGAGACTCTCCATATGATAAACTTTGCAGTGCATCAATTTCATATAAAAATGGAGCTTGTGAGCCTACTGTCACCAGTAACTTAACCTGCGGTAATTCCCGTTCAACTAACAAGTCTACACAAGCAATACCTCCTAAACTATGAGCAAGAAGAACTACAGGCGGTTCAACATTCTCAACTTGCAGGCGAATGAATTCACGAATCTTTTGTCCCTTTGCTTGATAAAAGAGAATATCTCCACTACAAGGATAGGCAGCATCAGTCAACGATCCTCGCTGTCGCTGTAAATGCCTGTCACCCAAATATTTTAACCCTGAAAAAACCTGATTTTTTACAAAATTTCCAATGAACCCTCTTGATTGAGTATCGTTGGTTAATTCACGATTAATCGAGTCCACAGTCTCGTCTCGCAAGTCGGTATCAAACTTAACTGGAGTATAAATAAATTCTTCGTTGCACAACTGGAAGGATATGGAAATTGAACTCCTCCTTCCCTGACAGCCCTCCCGATCGCCTCAAATACAAGTTCAAGCGATCGCGCAACGAGTTTTCTTGTTAACCCCTGTGTCACTATTGATGCATAAGGCAATAGCGTTCATTCCCAGCAGGGATTATTTAACTTGGAAATCTATGCGAATGCTTTTGAACATGGGCGAACTGATATCGGTGTGTTTAGCTGCGGACAGCACTATCCTAAGCTGGGCGAACTCAAACTGACTGTTATTGACTTTGGGGTAGGAATTCCTCGCAACGTCCGTGATTTTCTGAAAAACTCCAATCTACCAGCAGACGAAGCCTTAAAATGGGCTTCTTGCACGCGCTTATTTGCTATCTTTAACCAATTAGCCGGGAGTTAAACAATGACACAGATTGTCTTAGGAGATTTAGATCCAGTTATTATTGAGCGGCTAAAAGCCCGCGCTCAAAAGCATGGTCGCTCTTTGCAATTAGTGTTCGCAATTACCCTCTTTAATTACGAATTACGAATTATTTGGTCATGATTGAGAAACAATATCCGCCTGACCCTGACTATAATGATTTGGGGGTTGAGTGGTTAGGGAATATTCCAAAACATTGGGAATTAAAAAAATTCTAGCGCTCAAACGCTAAAGCCTGATACGACATAAGCCTGCTCATGCAACCATATTGGCTAAGTCGTATGCCAACAGTTGAGAAAAACTGCAAGATTGTACTAAGCTCATAAATTGCTCAAATCAACCTCAAAAGTTTGTCCTCCCACCGTCACTCGATCGCCAAATACTAATTGTCGTCCTCGTCGGGTTTCAAGTGTACCATTGACCAGTACATCACCTCCTTGAATCATCAGCTTGGCTTGTCCACCAGTCGGGGCTATACCGATTAACTTCAAAAACTGGTCAAGTTTAATCGTGTTGTTGCTTGTTTTCATTAATTTTCTGACTCTATTGCTTTGATTCGTCCGGATTTCACTGCCGCCACAAGTGCTTGACGATCGCGCTCGTTCTGATCGGCATAGAGGTTGCCTTCTGGTGTCCCGTACCCACCAAAGTTAAGTAGGTGACAGTCGCCACATGCCTGTACTTTAATCCCTGTGGTAGGGGTTGTGGCAAGGTCTGCCGCCATGACGATCGCCGCACCCCGAAGGAAGGTGAACGGTGACTTCAGCATCCGACCATACCGAATCGGCACTAAATTGGGCAGTCGTCCTTGGCTAGATGCCTCTAAGGCGGCGATCGGATCGGGGCGATCGGCACTTTGATTCCAGTTGCCGTGAGTAGATCGCGGTACAGTATCACGCAAGACTTTCCCGAATGAGAGTCGCTCAGCTGGTGATGAATGTCTTGCTATCGAGGTGATAGAGGTAGAATGTTCCATACTTTCCTAAATCCGGGTACTCAAAGACATTAAACTCTTCCCGAAGTGCTAAGCGCTCCGATCCGGAAAAAGTCTGCTATGAGTTGAAGATACATTAAGTTTTTCTGTTTATCTACCTTATTGAGAGTATTATACTGAAAATTTCCATACTCGTTACCACGCCCGCAACGGGAGCGGGAACTCTTAACAGAAAAAGAATGATCCCCGAATATTGGGTTTAGAGCAAGTAGACTGCCCCGCAACGCTCTTGCTGCTTCGCGATTTATTTATGAAAAAAATAAAAAATATTTTTTTCGAGACGCACAGCGCTTTGAAATTAGGCGTCCGGTTTAAATCCCCAGATGAATGCGTCAAGGGGATTTCCCTGTTAAGAGTTCCTTCTTAAAAGTTGGATTCTAGAAAATACTCCGTCAAGGCGAAAAACATCAGTTCGGTCAGTAGCAAAGCAAGGTATTATATACAAAGGACTTAACAGAACTTAACAATGGTAGAACGCCCAATCAAGAAATCTGAACGTCAGTCCAAAGAGAGTACTGACAACGATTCTGGGAATTTGGATTTTATACCTCCTGTAGAATCCAATCCCAAAATATTAAAACGAATCGAAGACCGCTCGTCGGGTAAAGGCAAAAAAGCATCTTTTGGCAACGAAGTCAGGCAGCAGGCTAGTCCTGCCCTAGCGCGTGGTCCGAAACCTGTTAAGCCTAAACCAAATGCGATCAAACCTGAAGCAGAGTCCGAACCTATGTCTGAGGAGCCTCAAGGCGAAACGGCAGAAGGATAAAAGTAAATAAATATTTTTGTAAGCTCTGTACACCTAGACAACATGGGAAGTTTGGTAGCCCAATTGAAGCCATTTCAGAATCCTGAAATGGCTTCAATAGCTTTTAAGGAGCGGCAAGATGATCAAAGTCTTTAGAAAAGTTAAACAGTTTATTGGGAGGCGATTTAATAAAGTATCTCGTAAAGTAATTGTCAGCTTTAACAGTGAGGTAGAAGAAATAGTTAATCAGACTCTGGCGAATGAAGAAATAGAAGAAATTATTGTTCAAGCGGTTGAAAGAGTAATTTTTTCTCTGTTACGAGATTACTGGATTGCTCTAGTGGTTTTAGTGTTATTATTATTCTTAATTCAATCAATTTTTTTGAGTATTGCTCTAACTATTTTGCTCAAAAGTATGAAATATTAGTACCCGGGAAAAATCCATGTAGAGACGTTGCACTGCAACGTCTCTACATGGGTGATAAATGAGGAAATTATCTTATCCAACCGTATTGACTCTTCTGGGGGATAGTGACTTGACTTGATCGCCTGATGTGGTTACAACTAGTCGGTAGACATGATATTTGTACGCTACAGGCAAGCACGACGTTTATTCTTTCTAGCTTACAGCACGTTTAAATTGAATTCGTGCCACATTGTAAGGGCGGGGGTACCCCGCCCCTACGGTTATATTATGGTTTAATTGAATTAAATTCGTTGTGAGAAAACGCCAATTTCAAGTATTCAGATTTCATAATTTGGCTTAAACAGAAATGCATCTAATCTTGAACTCCTGTTAACCTTAATAATCTGTGGCTATGTAACAATTTACCTACTACATAGAAATGAAACACAGGAGATTATTTTGCGACAAGCGATTACAGGGATTACACTTACTGTCGCCACATTACTAGGCATCTCAGGAGCGAGTAGTCTAGCTACCCGACCTGACTCTTTCGTGACTTGGACTGCAAATGACTCGCCAACTCAGGCGGTAATCACTGGTGGACCCTGGACTTTGGCTCAGTCAGGAGCAAGTAACGATCTGCCGTCAGCAGGATATTGTGTAGGCAACGTGCGGCAGAATAATCCCGGCACCGAACTGATGCAGCCATACTACTTCCCATTCATCACAGGAGTAGGCAATAACTTACAAGGATACTTTGACTACCGCCCTCGAAACATCACCGAGGCAACAGTCGCAGCGACTTCAAACGACGCTGGAAAAACTTGGAATTTCCAGCAAAAGGGGCTGGAACTGAGCGATCGATGTCCTCCTTCAGATAGCGCAACCAATGATAATGATAACGGACAGGGACATCCTTTCGTAATCAGTCTAAAAGGAAGCAGCTACCTGTATACATTGGATCGTTCTGACGAGAATATTGATCGAGCTGGGTTAGTTGTGCATCGACTTAGCCCAGAACGTGAGTCGCCTCTCAAGCCAGTTCCTGAATTTCAGGATGTCCCAGAGAGAACTACTGGGCTACTCAATCCCGACGGCATCATCGGCGAAGTTCCTGAAACCAACCGGCGAACGATTCTGTATTTGCAAAAACAAAAAAACGCAGATAATACTGGTGACACTGCTCTTCCTGAATCTCAGCAGTGCGGTGTAACTCCTGCTGGCAGAGCAGCCAATCATGATATTGTGACACCGCGCTTAGCAACTACTACAGATGGTGTGAACTTCAAGGACTTAGGACCGGTTTCTGGACTAAACGATTCCACTGCAGTCGGTCTTACAGAAACTCGATATGTTGCTTCTCGCGGCACAATTGTCAAGCTGCCCAATAATCGCTTTGGTCTTTTCTTTTCTGGCGGCAACTGCCTAGATGGCGACTCTGATGCATTCCACTACATTGGTTATGCGGAGTCTCAGGATCTTCGCCATTGGACTATCGTCAACGGCATTAACAATCCGATCGCGTCTGTCGCTCCCATCACTGTCAATGTCAACAATACCCCAACTACTATCCCTTCTAGCACTCCAGTTGTGGGAGAGACGCAATCTTGGTTTGCCGGACGAGTTTATTCACCGAGTATTACTCGTCTTGAGAATAACGATGTGGTGATGGTCTTTGCTGGTTATCGTACTCCACAACCAAGCAATGCTCTCGGCGACTATCGAACGATAGGCAGAGTCAGCCTTAAAGGTCAATACCCTTCAGATAGAGTTTATCAGTGGCGGCGGAATTTTTAGCGGATTGCTAATTGCTAATTGCTAATTGCTAATTGCTGATTTCAATGAGCAATTAGCCATTAGCGGTTAGCCATTAGCCATTTCCAGCCCTCACTCTAAACGATCCTAAGCAGCTTGATCGACTTCGGCTTTGACAGTAGCGTATGCCCAATCTAACCATGGAAGTAAGGCTTCAATGTCTGTAGTTTCTACCGTAGCCCCACCCCAAATCCTGATTCCTGGGGGTGCGGAACGGTAAGATGCAATGTCGAAAGCTACAGAATGCTTCTCTAGTAGTTTCGCCAGTTTTTGCGCAGATTCTGCCTGCTGTTGTGGACTTAAGGCAGTAAACCAAGCATCGACAATCTTGAGACAAATCGATGTACAGGAGCGAGTTTCCGATTTTTCAGCTAAGAAATCTGCCCAGCTACTTTGCCCAACCCAGTTAGCGATTATTGCCAGATTTGCTTCGCTGCGGCGAATTAATTCTGGAAGTCCGCCGATACTTTCTGCCCACATTAACCCGTCGATCGCATCTTCTACACATAACATCGATGGAGTGTTGATAGTATCTCCTTTAAAAATGCCTTCGATAAGTTTGCCTTTTTGGGCGAGGCGGAAAAGTTTCGGCACAGGCCAAGCAGGTTGATAGCTTTCGAGGCGCGAGACTGCACGAGGTGAAAGTACAATGACACCATGTTGTGCTTCTCCACCCAATACCTTTTGCCAGGAATAGGTAACTACATCCAACTTCTCCCAAGGTACATCCATAGCGAATACAGCAGATGTGGCATCGCAGATGGTAAGTCCTTCACGGTCTGCTTTGATCCAATCGCCATTAGGTACCCTGACACCTGAGGTTGTGCCATTCCACAAAAACACTACGTCTCGGCTAAAGTCAACTTCGTCTAGATTGGGCAAACTGCCGTAGTCTGCTTTCATCAGGCGTGCATCTGGCAATTTTAGCTCATCGACAACATCTTTGACCCATTCCTGACCAAAGCTTTCCCATGCCAAGATATCGAGAGGGCGTTGTCCTAAAAGCGACCACAAAGCCATTTCTACTGCACCCGTATCGGAAGCAGGAACGATACCCAAGCGATAGTCTGCAGGAACACCAAGAATTTTCTTAGAGCTTTCGATAACTTGTGCTAACTTAGCTTTGCCATCACTAGATCGGTGGGAACGACCTACACAAGCATTTTTCAGATTTTCCACACTCCAGCCGGGGCGCTTTGCACAAGGACCAGAAGAAAAATGTGGAATGCGCGGCTTTGTTGTTGGAAGTGTCAGATGATTTGACATAATATTGGTATATGGTATCAGGTAAGTGCTGGCTTAAATGATACCCGAACTCAAGCCTCCAGAAATAAAAGCCGTCTCACTGCTTGCTTTGAGGGAGCAGGCGATCGCGATCGCCTGCTCCCAGACGTTCTTCCCTTGCTCCGGAATTGGGGCATTCTCAAAGTAACGAATGCCCAAGTCCAACGCTTGTTCAATCATCACCTCAGCAAGCGCGAAAAAGTACACGTTTACCAACAATTTTTGGGATTGGTCTTCAGAGAAATAAAAATTTACAATCCTGGAAAGGAGAATTGCTCATACGTTTGGTGCAACTCTCGTCTCCTGTGGGATTAATTTTCGGGAACAAGTTAGAAATTGCCGCTTCTAATAATATCTGTGTGGAAGAGATTTTGCAGGAGAATTGATCGTAGGTTTGTATCAATGAGCGTGTTTCCACTTGTCCTCGCAGTGCAAAAACCCAAGCTCTATTTAACGATCCCACTGCCATACAAGGGTGAAAAAGTCAATACCCTTGCTTTCGATAGATGTCTTATACTAGCCTGCGATAGATGTGTTATAGACCCTCTTTGAGGTATTACCTAACTATCTGATAAAAAAAATCAATTGATGTCTGTACTTTTGCCAACTCAGTCTCGCGTTTATTGTTGACTACCACTTACTCAATTTGGTGTAGGAGAAGATTTTTATGTGTAGTTTACTACGTTGGTCATCAGCAAGTGCCGCATTGTTAGTTCTCGGAGCCACAGTCGGTCCAGTTACTTCCACGATAATTTCTGCTCCAGCTTCAGCTCAGACTCCCTCAACCTCTCCAATTCCAGATCAGGTTACTCCTCCAACCTCTCCCACTCCAAATCAGGTTACGCCTCCAACCTCTCCAATTCCAGATCAGGGTACGCCTCCAACCTCTCCAACTCTCACCGCACCCCAAACTTCAACGGCTACCTTTTCTGATGTAGGCCAAGATTACTGGGCAAGTCCATTTGTTCAAGCCCTAGGTGCAAAAAATGTGATTGCCGGCTTTCCTGATGGCACTTTTAAGCCGGATCAACCTGTGACTCGCGCTGAATTTGCAGCAATGATTGGAAAAGCATTTAACCAAAACCCGGTTCGGCAGTTAAGTGCTGGTGGATTTTCAGACGTTCCGTCTAGCTACTGGGCTGCTGCTGCAATTCAGAAAGCCTACGAAACCGGATTTATGGCTGGTTATCCAGGAAATGTGTTTCGACCCAATCAGCAAATACCCAAGGTGCAGGCAATTGTTGCTTTAACAAGTGGTTTGGGTTTGAATACTAGCAGTGCGTCGCCAGATATTCTCACTACCTACTATACAGACGCCTCAGCAATCCCGAGCTATGCCGTGAATAATGTGGTTGTAGCAACACAAGCCAATCTTGTCGTTGACTATCCGGATGTGAAAACACTCAATCCCACAGGAGCACTCACTCGTGCGGATGCTGCAGCGATTTTATATCAAGCTTTGGTCAGACAGGGACAGTTGCAACCAGTTGCTAGCAACGTCGCGGCTGCTCAATATATAGTAGCTGGAACCGGTGGCGGTACTCAACCGGGCAGTACTCAAACTGGTAACGACATTGTTTCCCTGGCTGCTGCTAGCAATTCCTTTACAACCCTGACTTCTTTATTAAAGGCAGCAGGTCTAGCAGATCCTTTACAACAACAAGGTCCGTTTACGGTATTCGCGCCGACAGATCAAGCATTTGCTGCTTTGCCTAAAGACACTCTTCAGCGATTGCAGCAGCCGGAGAACAAAGACGCGCTAATTAAGATTTTGACTTACCATGTGGTTCCTAGCGCACTAACTGGTAGTCAACTCTCAACAGGAGAGCAGAAAACGCTAGAGGGCGCATCTCTCAATATTAAAGCGAATGCTGCAAACAATCAAATTAGGGTAAACAAAGCAAAAGTCCTACAGTCGAACATTCAAGCGAGCAACGGCTTGATTTATCCGATTGATAAAGTCTTGCTACCACCTGACTTTAAAATAAGTCAGTTGCAACCTGGAGCCAATACGAATGGTGAACCTACGATTGGTAGAGCCACTCGTGGTGGCAGAAGCTATATTGGGGTTGGTGGTAACATTGGTATATCTGGTAGTTCCGATTTGAGCCACGGAAACTTTACAGTGATCAGCAAACTCGGGCTGACACGCAACATATCGTTCCGACCATCCGCAGTGATTGGGGACAATCCCGTAGTTCTGCTTCCCATTACTTTTGACTTTTCCCAACGACCAACAGATCCTGTTGCTGGACGAGTGTTTACGCTAGCTCCTTATATAGGTGCTGGTGTAGCGATTGATACAGGGCGCGACGGTGATGTTGGTGCACTGGTAACTGGTGGTGTAGATGTGCCTTTGGGTCGTCGATTTACGCTCAATGGTGCTGTCAATGCGGCTTTTCTCAATGATACAGATATCGGGATATCATTAGGAGTTGGCTACAACTTTAGATAAGCACTACGTTGGAACTAGGCTGCGATTTAAATCGTAGGGTAAGGGTAAGGGTAAGGGCGGGGTTTCCCCGCCCCTACGGTAATTTTCTCGTTCCCACGCTCTGCGTGGGAATGCATTCCGGGAGGGCTGCTGCCTCCAGTGAGCAGCGTTACTAGGCAGCAGCCCAAACGAGACTCGCCTATATTTTCAAGGGTTACAGCTTAAGTTGACACCAATGGGGGGAAAGCCGCCCCACGGTAATCTGTGGTTTAATGTGAGGGCGGGGGAACCCCGCCCCTACGGGGATTGGATTAGGTTATACTTAGAACAATGGGCAAGAAAAAATATCTAGGCATGTACGCATGACAGCTAGAATTCATCACTTGTCCGAGGCTGTGGAATGTGATTAAGATTTTAATCACGTTCAGGCTCAAGGGTTTTTTCCATCTTTCTTGTAAGAGAGAAACCTGAATGTTTTAATGGAAATGCTAGCTTTTGTAAGTTAATAATTTTTGGTAATTGTAGCAATTTAAAGTTATGAACAACACATTATTTGATAAAATCTTCCGTGACAGCAATGGCGAAATTGTTATAGCTCAGATGCCAAACCTACCGATTATTGTTTGGGTAGTAGCTAGTTTACTCAAACTAATTTTTCCAACAGGCGAAATCAATACAGGGTTAGACGTACTGGCTTTTGGCTCTTTATTTACTTGGGCGTGGCTGGAATTATTTCAAGGCGTTAATTATTTTCGCAGAACCCTAGGACTCGTTGTGTTTATTGGTTTGATGGCGTCAAGAACTGTGGGTCTTAATGTACTTGGCTTTTAGTTGAAGGTGCGGAAAGTTTGTTGAATGCCTTGGGCTAGAGGATGTTTTTGTTGCTGTGCATAAAGGTCAGCAGCTTTACGATAAGCTGACAACATTTCACGGAAGTGTTGAACTTGATCGTCTTGACCTCTGATGTTAAGTAAAACCCAACCTAAATTATGATACGCCTCTGCATAGCCTGGTTTTAAATGAACAGCTTTTGCTAAACATGAGCGTGCTTGCGACCATTGGCTTTGTTTACCAAATAATGTACCTAGACGAAATTGTATAAAAGCATCAGGCGGAAATTTCTGATTGTAAGCTTCATAAGCTTGGATAGCTGCTTGAATATTTTGCAGGTGTTCTTGAACAATGCCTAAATTGATAAACACCCAGCTAGGAGTTTGTGCTTGACGTTTTGCTTGTTCAAAATTAGGAATAGCATCAGTCCACAAACCGACGGCTGCTTGTTTCCAACCTTTAAATCCCCATGCAAACGCGCTATCAGGTATTTGAGTCGTAAACTCTTGAATACATTTTTCAACATCAGTACCTTTAGTAACTACTGCTCGTTCTAAAGCAATAGTTAGACAAGGATATACCCAGTGTTGCATGTCTTGAGAATTATTAACGTGGGTTTGTTTAGACTGAGCGATCGCAAGTCTAGCAGCGCGGATGGCTGGTTTCCATTGCTGTTGATTAGCAGCGATCCAGGCTTGTAGTCCTAATGCAAAAGTGGAATTACTATCAAGTTGAAGTGCCTTGGAGACAGCAGTTTCAGCTTGTTCCCAATTACCAGACTTGGCGATCGCCCAAGCGAGATTAGCTTGTATCCAGGACTCGTTTGGGGATAAGTTTGCAGCAAGCTGCAAGTATTTTACTGCTGCTGACCAGTTGGCTTGACGACAGTTAACAAGACCTAAAACTCCATAGCCTCTGCCATCATTTGGTTTAAGTTGAATGGCGATTTTTGCCGCAACTTCTGCTTGCGAGTCATTCAGATAAATGTGAACTACTGCAAGTTCAACCGCAGCTTCACCATTATTAGGTTCGTTAGCGAGACATTTTTCATAGGCTGGAACGGCTTCTGCTAATTTGTGTTGCTCAACTAACTGGCGCGATCGCCTGAGAGTTGGCGAAACCAGCTTACCTTTGAAAGCATCAATTAATTCATCCGCCGCCTTTTTCTGCCCGTGCTAAATTGGCAAAATTAAGACGCGAACTTACAATTTTTATCCCAAGTCAAACAAGTAATATCACTAGAAAAAATGTTTTTTTCTTACTTTATCTACTGAAGTTTCTCACTAGTACAGTCAGTAGATTTGATATAAGAAGCCGAAAAATATAAACAACATTAATCATTCGTTTGGTTGGCGTACAATTTACGCGAACCACTCTTTTTTGTCCAAAGTGCAATTATAAAAAAGGCGGAAACAAATGCTTAGTGAGCATAAGTGGCAAATAAGCGTAAGAGCAGGTTCGTACTATCCTGACTTAGCAAGTCAACTAGGTGGTAATGATATATTATTATCCTTTGAAAATGATTATCTTGGTATGCAATTTTTTGCTTATTCATATCATATTTATGAACTAGAAAAGCAAGAAGATATAGCCAAGCGTCTAGTCAGTTTAGAATGTATTCTAAACGGCGCATTGAGAATAGCTTATCAAAAAATGCCGACAAGAATTTACTTTAAAAGCTTTAATCTCATAACAGGAGGTTCTGTTAGCAATGTATATGCTGAAACCTTTGAAGACTGCCCATTTAGCAATAACGCTAACATTGATGTATTTACAGAATATACAAAGCCTGAGAAGCATATTATTTCGTATTGGATTTATCTGTCTAAGCGATGTGAAGCTATAAGAATACTTTTAAGTCAAGTTGGACTAATATCAACTTCAACTTCAAACGACAAAATACTTGCTTGGAGCATACTATATAAGTGCGTAGATACTATTAAGTGCTATTGTAAAGAGGCTAATATCAATTATAAAAACTTGATTGATGAAAGCCAATTAGACCGTTTTACTGCTGCGTGTAACAGCATGAGCATTTTAGGTATTTATGCTAGACATGGAAAAACAAATCAAGAACCTCCAAGTAAGGTAATAACAGACTTAGATAAAGCAATATCTTTGATTTTAAGCTTTTCAAATAATTTCATTAAGGCATATATAGAAAAGCAGCGCAATATTATCTAATTAATCAAATGTGGCAAAACCCGAACTTGAACAAGCCCCTGTCTTGGGCTGCATTTACTTTACAAGGTGAGTGGCGATGAATATTCTCACTCCAACCTTTTTCCAGAACACGTCCAAGTCCGAGCACATAAAGAAAGTAATAAGTATTTTTACGCACTTCTTGTTGAAATTAATAGTTATTGGAAAAACCCTTTCGTCGCGGCGACGAACCATATACTCATGAATCCATGCAGGGTAAGCGCATCTAATTTTGTAGCTTTTGATACAGACAAAAAGCTTGAGACTCTATCTGAATAGAGATTTTTCATTCAAAATAGGACGAATTGTCGTAAATGATTGAAAAAACATGGGTTAAATAGCTTTTTATGTTTTTGACCACATAAAGACGGAAATGTCAATCCCACCCCTTGGCTCAGTGTAGTAATTTTGAACTTATTTGTGCATGTCAATAACTAAATTTTGTTTGTATTAAAAGTACTCAGTGGAAACCAGTTTTAGAGCAAAGTAGAATAGGAAGATTCATTGGTTGGCGATCACTCAAAGTGCAAGAAACCGGGTTTCTCCGCGTTCACGCTCTTATTTAGGACTGCTATATATCGCAATCAACCCTAAAACAGGAGAACTAATGCCAGAAATTAGCCGTTTTTTTGGAATTATCATCACCATGTACTATAACGACCACCCACCACCACACTTTCACGTTCGCTACAACCAACAAAAAGCAATTGTCAGTATTCAAACAGTGGAAATTTTAGAAGGTGAACTAACCTCCAGACTTTTTAAACTAGTATCAGAATGGGCAATTATGTATCAAACTGAACTGATGGAAGACTGGGAAATCGCCAGAGACAATCAACCTTTAAAAAAAATATCTCCATTGGAGTAAATCATGTTGAAAGATATCATTGCAGTTGAACCAAGAGAAAACTACCAACTTCACATCCGATTTGAAGATGGCGTTGAGGGAGTGATTGATATTAGTAAAATTATCGAATTCACAGGCGTTTTTGCCCCTCTGCAAAATCAAGAATACTTTGCTCAGGTTGAAGTAAACCCTGAGGTAGGCACAATTCAATGGCAATCAGGAGCCGACCTTGACCCAGATGTTCTCTATGCAGCCATTACCAAACAGCCTATTCCCCAGTATCAGCTAAGTCGCACGGCTTGATATTTCGCAACCCGAACGTCCATCGCTCAGTTGCCGCATTAGGAGTGTGGAAAATTAGTCAACAAAAATCTGAGAAATCATCTTTGAAGGGTTAATTTATGTTAGGTTTTGACAGAATTACATTCGATCCTCGTATAATGGCTGGGCAAGCTTGTATTCGCGGAATGCGAATTCCTGTTTCCTTAGTAGTGAATTTGGTGGCAAATGGGAAACCAGTAGAGGAAATTTTGGAAGAATACCCGGATTTAGAACCAGAGGATATTCGCCAATCTCTGCTCTATGCAGCATGGTTAACTCAAGAGCGGGTTTATCCGTTCAAAGATTTTGAAAAGGTCAAATGAAGTTTTTAGCAGATATGGGAATTTCGCTACGCACAGTAGCTTGGCTGCGCGATGGTGGCGATGATATTGTGCACCTGCGAGAGCAAGGATTGCAAAGCCTACCAGATGAGGAGATTTTGGTTAAAGCTCGTATAGAAGAACGGATTGGGTACTGAGGTCTTTGTGGATGATTTAGCCGCCCGTCGCTGTGCTGGGGCTTTGGGAATTCCAGTCAGGGGAACATTGGGTTTAGTTCTCACCGCCAAACAACAGGGGGAAATTACCGCCGCACGTCCGGTTTTAGAACAATTGCGCCTGTGCGGGATGTATTTGTCTGACCGCGTAATGAATCAAGCATTGGCTAGGATTGGGGAATAGGTGTCACCGTAATCGCTCAGAGGGTTCAAAGTTATGGTGAGAGCGATCGCAACCCGTTCCAGCCACCTACATTCATACTCGACGACCCAAAGCGGGAAAACAAGCGCAATTCGAGCAGCGCATTTCTGAACTGATTATGTGTTCAGCAACATTTCCGGGCTACCTTGGAACAACCTCGATTGAGCCAGACAGTGCTGGCAACAGACGCTATGTGTTTCGGTTTGCAGATCAAGCCTCCCTAGAACAATGGTTTAACTCTCCTGCGAGGCGCAATTGTCTAACCAACCTCGATCCACTGACAGATGGGATACCATCTTATGAGCCAGTGTTTGGCGATCAAGCCTTGTGGACTCAGGTGCGTGTTCCCAGAGCAAATCCACACAAACAAACTTTGATCAGTTGGCTAGCAACAGTTGTCTTTGCATTTACGATCGGGGGCATTGTCAGTGCAATGGGAGCCGGGACGCTGCTTGGGTTGCTCGTAACAACAGCGCTGGTGGTTGTGATTAAGAGTTACTGGGTCATGCCATTTTTGGCTAGAAAGCTGGCACGATGGCTCAACCGTTAAAACAAACTTCTTCACAGGGTCGCGGTCTACTGTTGGACTTTATGTTGAGATTCGGATTAAATTGCCAATATCAATCACATCCAATACGGCTTGATAGACTAAATAAAAGTTTTAATATCTGTGGAGTATAAATTCAATGATTATAACAGAACAACGCAGCTACACACTTCAAGAATACTTAGAAATTGAGGTAAAATCTCAGGAACGTAACGAATATATTGATGGTCAGATTATTCCGATGACAGGTGGAACACCCAATCACAATAGAATTGCTGGCAATTTTTATGCAGCACTTAATTTTGCTCTTAAGCGTCAACCATATGAAGTATTTTTTGCCGACCAAAAACTTTGGATTCCGAAAAAACGAATTAATACTTACCCTGATGTGATGGTTGTTGCTGGGGAGTTAGAATTTCTTGAGGGAAGAAGAGACACTATTACTAACCCATTGATCGTTGCGGAAGTTCTTTCAAAATCCACCAAAAATTATGACCGGGATGAAAAGTTTGCAGCTTATCGAACGATTCCCAACTTTCGGGAATATCTGTTGATTGAACAGTATACAATGCACGTTGAACAATATAGTAAAACCGATAATAACCGTTGGATATTTAGTGAATATGAGGATTCAGAACAAATAATTTTTCTAGAATCAATTGCTTTTGAAATTTCGTTAATAGATATTTATGATAAAGTTAACTTTAATGAGCAAGAGTAGTAATTATATTAAAAGACTAGGCGATCTTACTAGCCTACCCGTTCCCCAAAAGCCGACACAGCTAGATCCAGAAACCCTTTAAACACAAGGAGAGACAATGACAATTAAAGAACAAATTACTCAAGAACTGGAAAAATTGCCGGAACCACTGTTGCAGGAAATTTTAGATTTTGTTCAATTTTTGCAAACAAAACACGAGCAACGGAATATGTTAGAAATTACTATTATGAGTGAATCATCGCTGCAAAAAGATTGGTTAAAACCAGAGGAAGAAGCAGCATGGCAGGATTTATAAAAGGCGATATTGTTATCGTCCCATTCCCATTTTCAGACTTAACTCAAACAAAACGCAGACCTGCTTTAATTATTGCTACACTTCAGGGAAATGACCTGATTCTTTGCCAAATAACTAGTCAATCTGTTGGTGATACATACGCTATTCAACTGGATAACAGTGATTTTAACTCTGGTGGTTTAAATCAGCCAAGTAATATAAGACCAAATCGGCTTTTTACTGCTGACAAGCAAATTATCTTATACAAAGCAGGTCAAATTAAACCTGAAAAATTAACAGCAGCGATTAACAAAATCGTTGAACTTATACAGTAGTTCCGTTTGGATTTGTAGGATGCAATAACATACTGTAACACACCGTATTTATATGATTGGCATTAAAACCCCGCATTTTGTTATTCGATGAGGCTACTAGTGCGCTCGATAACAGAACCCAGGCGATTGTCAGTGAAAGTTTGGATAAGTTGCAAGTTACCAGAATAGCGATCGCTCACCGTATCTGCCCGTTAAAAATCTGTTGCTAAGCTATAAAAAATCCCCGAACCTGTACCCCAAAAAATTTTCTGAAGTCGCAGAAAGCTTGGTTTGGTAGAATTTCCTTAACTTGAGTACATAATTAATCAAGGTTAATCATCCAGCTTACAGGATGCGATACTAATAGACAAAGATTTATTTCCTAGGTAAGTCAAAAGTAGAATAAACCCTCTCCTCAAAGGATACTGTTGGCAAACTTACATCTTGCACCACCACCAGAAACCAGGTTTCTTGCAAAGAATTCAGGCTGAAACCCTTAATTTATCGTTTAGAAACCCGGTTTCTCTTACCTTGTTGAGAATGGTGCAAGATATCAGCAAATAAACGTGTAGGCACTGCCCACCTTCTTTAGCAGTTGGTGGGCAGTGCCCAACGCCACTCCACGAAGACGCGGGGAACCCCTTCGGGTTCGCCAGTTGCCTACGGAGGGAAACCCTCCTTCAGCACTGGTCTCACCGCGCACTCTTTGTGGCTCCCCTACGTAATGGTGTTTTCAGTAATTCGGCAACAACATCCTGGAGGGGTTGGGGAGGCAGCAAGCAGTACGTCCTTTGTATTTCCTGACAAAGGCGACTCGCGTAAAGAGGTCAAATTATAGTGATGTTTAATTAAGTCAACTTTCTTAAAGGAAGTGGGGAGTGGGGAGTGGGGAGTAGGGAGTGGGGAAGAGTTTCATGATTCTACGAATCGAAAGATACACATCAAAATTAATGTGGTGAACTGCTAGGCAACCGGGAATTTAAAAGGAGGAAAAATGAACAAAACTTTTGCAACCATTGACGGGAATGAAGCTGTTGCCCGTATTGCTTACAAATTAAATGAAGTCATTGCCATTTATCCCATCACCCCCTCGTCATCAATGAGTGAATGGGCAGATACTTGGTCATCGGAAAGTCGTCCCAACCTATGGGGCACTATTCCCAGTGTGATCCAAATGCAGAGCGAAGGTGGAGCCGCTGCTGCCGTACATGGGGCGTTGCAAACAGGTTCCCAAACCACCACCTTCACATCTTCCCAAGGATTGTTGTTGATGATTCCCAATCTGTACAAAATTGCAGGTGAACTCAACAGCGCCGTTATCCATGTTGCAGCTCGCTCCTTGGCTACCCAAGCCCTGTCAATTTTTGGTGACCATAGTGACGTAATGGCAGCCCGTGCTACTGGCTTTGCCTTATTGTGTTCCGCCTCAGTGCAGGAGAGCCAAGACTTTGCCCTCATCGCCCAAGCAGCGACTCTCAAGGCGCGAGTGCCATTTATGCACTTCTTCGACGGCTTCCGCACCTCCCATGAAATTCAGAAGGTCGAACTACTAGAAGACAGTGACCTGCGATCGCTCATTAATGACGACCTGATATTTGCCCACCGCACTCGTGCTCTCACCCCAGACCGCCCAGTGTTACGGGGAACTGCCCAAAATCCTGATGTCTACTTCCAAGCCCGCGAAAGCGTTAACCCCTACTACAACGCTTGTCCCGAAATTGTCCAGCAAGTCATGAATCAATTTGGGGAACGCACGGGACGGCATTACCGCATCTTTGAATACCACGGTGTCCCCGATGCCGAACGGGTGATCGTGCTGATGGGTTCAGGCTGTGAAACGGTACATGAAACAGTAGATTACCTGAATGCCCGTGGTGAAAAAGTTGGTGTTGTCAAAGTGCGACTCTACCGTCCCTTTGATGTCACTCGGTTTGTGGAAATGTTGCCTCAAACAACCCTTGCGATCGCCGTCCTCGACCGCACCAAAGAACCAGGTAGCATCGGTGAACCCCTTTACCTTGATGTGGTAAGTGCCTTGTACGAGGTAGGGGGAGTAGGGGGAGATGAGGGAGATGAGGGAGATGAGGGAGATGAG
>CAXTSI010000104.1:0-20351 GCA_964246695.1 uncultured bacterium | reverse complement strand
AAATCAGCATTGCTGAGGTTGGCGAATGTCAAATCAGCACTGCTGAGGTTAGTACTGTTAAGGTTGGCATTGCTGAGGTTGGCATTGTTAAACTTTGCACTGCCGAGGTCGGCACTGCTGAGGTCGGCATTCATGAGATTCCGCCCCAGTGCGCCATTAGTCACAACATCCGAGACTAGACGCCATTTGGGATCGATTATTGTGCTTGAGCTAATTTTTGTTCCACGTAAGTTGGCATATCTCAAATCAGCACTGCTGAGGTTGGCGAATGTCAAATCAGCACTGCTGAGGTTAGTACTGTTAAGGTTGGCATTGCTGAGGTTGGCACTGCTAAGGTTGGTATAGCTAAGGTCGGTACTTTGTAGTTGTGACCCGCTAAAATCACGTTGACCCTGAAAATACAGGTTTATTAACTGTTTTGCCTGATAAACTGCTGGCATTGATTTACTCCAAAATTTTTACACTAAAAGTTGCAAATCAAAACTACGAAATGTCAAAAATGTCATTCCAAAAGCTATTTCTATTCATTGCGCTCGTGTAGATATCACGCACGATAATGTAACTTAAATAACCTTTATGCCGATAAGACTATTTTGTTTTCAGTTTTCAGAAATGTCATGAAAATTCTGCTGTTTTTACGAAAAATTTGTAGATTTGGAAGTTAAAAGCCCAAATCAATGCCACTCAAACTTGAAAAAACTTTTGTTGGTAAACGAGTTCAGAGATTTTTTAACCGCCATTACATAACTACGGTATTCTTGCCGATAGTTAGTCAAAAAAAATACATGTTTCCAAGTTTTACAAACAAGATCGACTGTAATTACATGTAATTCCTTGCTTTGGTCTTTGCGAGAGTTTCACGTTCTCCGCTGCTCTTACTTTTCACTCTTATCTGGAAAACCTCGCTTCCATTCCTCTCTCCTGCTTTTGAGAGGCTTTACCTGGCCCGAACCTAAAAGGGAAGGGGGCTGGGTGGTTCGGCGCGTGCGTTGGTTTTTCCACATGACGTGACTCGTCAGCTCCGCTGCTACTCAAAAAAACTATCCTAGAACGATCGCATTGACAGAAATAGTCTTGTATGCAGCGGTATGAGTCACGCTGCAAAGCGCAATATTCATTTGGGTAGACCACAATCTAACCGTAGGGGCGCGGTTTCCGCGCCCAAACCATGTTTTAAATCTTTTGCAGATACTCTGGTGGCACACGATCCACCAACCAAACACCATTTTCAGAACAGTAGAACTCATAACCCGCCTGATGCATTGTGGCTGCATCTACAGTAAAAACAACTGGTTTGCCATGTCTTGCGCCGACAGCTTTTGCTGTGGCAATATCCGATGATAAATGCACATGGTGGCGGGACATTTTGTTAAGTCCTGTTTGGAGAATTGACTCAACTGCACCTGCACTTGTACCGTGATAAAGTACATTGGGAGGCACAACAGGTTCCAATTGCAAATCAACTTCTATGCTGTGTCCTTGATTAGCACGAATGAGAGTGCCTGTAGAGTCAAAGGAAAAGCGTTTTTTGTCGTTGTTGGCAACTACTTCATTTAATTGGGCGCGGTTGATTGGAAATTGATGTTTTTTACAAGCTGCTAACAGTTCGTCTACAGCAACCCAGCCACCAGGAGCGAGTTTAATGCCAATGCGATCGGGTTGATGGCGTAGGTGTCGGCTGAGATATTTACTAATTTTGACTATGCGAGAATTATTCATGTCCAAACGATCGCTAGTTCGCTTAGTGGTGTAGTGTCATAAATAACAATTACATCGTAGGGGCGCGGTCTCCGCGCCCTTACTTACAGTCACATTGTGGTCAAATCCATACTTGAGTATTTCTGTCAATGCATAAGTCCGATATTTGTCCAAATTCATCCCAGTTAAGTAGCACTTATCAATGAGCAAAGCAAAAATACTCAGTTTATATTTGACTAAGCATAGATATTTAAAATATAATAGTAACAAAATGTTAATTTTTTTTAAGAAAACCTGAAAAGGTTTGTGAGATGTTTGCTAGCATCGTTTATGCAGCTTTGCGGCTTTTCCAAATCAATCCAAGTTCAACTAAATTCTTGGAAAAGTCATTGATCTGCGCGACGAGAGTTTAAGCTTTAGAAACCAAAACCTATTATATGGAGTTCTCCATGTCAAACTCAGACCCTCTCGTCCAACCTGCAGTCCTGCTGACTATTATTGGTGAAACAGTGCTGAAAGATCGTATTATCCAACTACTGAAAAGCTATAGTGTAAGCGGCTACACTATTACTCAAGCGCAGGGTGAAGGCGGTCATGGCAGACGGATGGGAGATATATCAGGCTACAACACCAACATTGAAATTAAGACCATTGTTTCATTAGAAGTATCTGATGATATCCTGGAGTCATTGAAAAGCGATCAGGGCAAGCACGCCTTGATCGCCTATCGACATAATGTAGAAGCCTTATGTTAATTACTCCGGTCCTACTGTAATATTACTAAATTTGTAGGTTGGTTTGAAGGGCAGTGAAACCCGACTGATTGCTGGGTGGTGTTCCTCAAACGCCAGTCGCCTGGGCGTGGGAAACCCGCCTGCTGCGCTGGCTCCCCAGCCTACCACTTGTCATTACTATACAAACTGAGTAATCTACACCTGATTGAAATCGGCAGTTCTCTCGGTATAATCAATCGGTAACACTGCCATCAAATTTTCATTGGGTCGCGGGATGTAGTGAGACGATAGGAATAGTTTATCGCCCTCTTTGTAAGGGTGCATTTTCTTAGCCGCTTCAATTCCCGCGTCCACCGCGATTTTCACCTCAGAGACTGGACCCCGGACGACGATTGTAACGTAAGCCCCACTCACTTTTTCCATTTTCACTAAGGTGACACGGGCAGCTTTACACATCACATCAGCAACCGCAAGTGCTGGAGGCAATCCCCGCACCTCAACCATTCCGACCGCAGATCCCATGAGTTAACTCCCTGACATTGTGCTATACCTAAATTATTGCATCATAACTGACATTTAATTCTTGGATATTTAAGTTTCTTGGACTTTTTAGTAGAATTATAAAAATTTCAGGACTTACGCAACTGGCACAATGCGATCGCTCTTTTGTTTACCCATATCAACTCTGATAGAAACACCTCTAACTGGACTACTGACTCACTGGTGTGAAGCGGGGTGGAGGAAATGAACAATAGAGGCGCAGAGAAGCCAGCGCTGCAGGAGGGTCTCCCTCCGTAGGCGACTGGCGTGGCGCTTCAGAGATTAGGAGAGGAGGCAATACTGCTCGGTTAAGCAAAAATTAGAAACCCGGTTTCTCAAAGAAACCGGGTTTCTGGCATCTCAACTATCCTTAACCGAGCAGTATTGGGAGAGGAGGTTTTTTAAGAAGGTTTGACCTGCGTGTTCAAGGTTATGGTCTAGGGAAAAGGTGAGGCTGCGGACTCGGATGTGTCCAATGAGTTCATCTAGGGAATGGGTTAATGAAGTTGGATATACTAGAATGACTTGTTGGCAATTTTTGGACACAGCGTAGGCTACTACTTGGGCTACGTCTTGAGGTGATGGGCTAACAGGGGCTTTGTATTTGGTATCGAGGATGTAGCAAGGTGTGAGAGTTGAACTGTCGTACAGTACTAAGTCGGTTTTAAAGTATAGGGTTTTTCCGATGTTGACTCTCTCTTGAGACTTGAGAATTAAGTTTGGTGGTAAATGAGTCTTAAGCCATTCGGCGACGAAAAGTTCATACAGACGATCCATATTAACCAGAAAGGGTAGCATTGTGCGATCGCCCCTTTCATGACTTGGTGCAGTGTTGTCTAAAAAGAATCGGCAGAGATTGTGTAATAGTTGATAATGTTGATTGAGGCGGTTGTACTGTCGCCCAATACAATCTAGTGGACTACAAGGTTGCGACGTTACCAATCCTTGTAGAGCGCGATCAGCTTTTCTGACCATTGGTGATACTCGTTCTGCACACAAGCCGCTACGACCAACGATCAACAGTGTCCAGGCTAGAATTTGGTTTTCTATAATATCAGCCGTGTGTTCTTCGTAGTGGCATTTAAGTTTGACATCCCACGGCTTTTGGATTACCTGTCGCACATCCAGCCGTCCCCGCACGTAGGCAAGCTGCTGTGTTTTAGGCAAGTAAGCACGATATAATCCCTTTCGACACCGATCTAAAATTCGTTGGGCTAAGACATGAGCAAGTTGATTGTAAAATTCCTCTAGAGATTCGCAATTCATTACTCCGTCAAGAAAGCGAAAACTCTTCAGATGGTAGGCATATTCCAGCATTCCGAATAGGTTTTGGATAGTCACTTTGGGCTGTAGTTTAAGACCTAGTTCGGTTGTTAAAGGAATGTAGCCTACCCATCCTTTAGCCTTGAGTTGCCACTGATCGCGTGTTTTATAGTTAGGGAATTCTACATCTACTTGGGCTTTATATTTATCATATAACTCCTTTGCGGCTGAGTAGGGTATTTCGTCACGCTGAAATGATTTTTCTTGGTATTCTGTCAGTTCAATAATTCTTGGTTGTGCTGGGTTCATATATCTAAGTGTTGCTTGATTTTCTTCCAGCAAAACTTGTCTACTTTTTCTGGCTGGTTAAAAAAGTATTCTTCTAAATAAGGCTCAATTTCCATGCGCCAAATGTCTTCAATATCTTCAAGCAGGTTGTCTGTTAAAAAGAAAGAAATACCAAGTTCGTAGTTTTTGTCTGCGATCGCCTGATTCACCTGCTGTAAAGTCTCAATCAGTCTTTCTACCGGAAAGTCGGTTTCCCGGTACTTGCTTCGCAGCACTTCATAATTTGGACGGAGTTCGATAAATGCGAAGCGGCGGCGGAGTGCATGATCAACTAAGGCAATAGAGCGATCGGCTGTATTCATCGTACCAATAATGCGGACATTGGCTGGAATGTGAAAGATGTTACCACTAGCAAGGGGAATTTTTTGATCGCGGTACTCTAGCAGATACATTAATTCACCAAAAACCTGAGTTAGATTCGCACGGTTGATTTCATCGACGATCAAAGCACAAGTACCTTGACAAGACTCTGCCTTTAAGCAGAATTCTAAAAAGCGACCTGGAACTAGCGGATATGTCAATTTTCCATCTTGACTTTGGGGACGGATACCTTGAATGAAGTCTTCATAAGAGTATGCTGGGTGAAATTGCACTAGTTCCTTGAACCCATCACCACCGCCGATTAAGTATTTGGCAAGTTTTTCGGCAATAAAGGTTTTTCCTGTTCCTGGTGAACCGTAGATAATGGCTTGTTTTTTGCGATTAATTGTGCGTACCCAACGTTTTAGTTCTGTTTTGTCAAAACCAGTTTCTTCAGCACATTTATCCAAGGTATATTCTAGTTGCAATTCCACCTCTTTAAAATCAGAAGGTAGTTCGATCATCTCATCGATTGGTAGTGTATCCTCGGCAATAAAATCATAATTCTTCACTGCTACTAGCCAGTGAGAGAACATATCGAACAAGTCATCGTCTCTCAAAGCTGGCACACCTAATTGATGCATTTTGTCGGAGAATTCTGCAATCAGTTTGTGTCCAGTGATATTCAATACAGGATAGTCGGTTAGTTTCTGGGTATAAGCTTTGTTAGCAAAATAGTTAATAACTCTTCTCGATTTATTGGTAATTAACAAAAATTCATTTGGTTGTAGTGCGTTGAGGATAGGTGTGAGTATTCCCGTTTGGAAACCTTTGGAATAAGGAAGTTGCGAAAACTGCATACAAGCTGCTGACAATTGGTTTGGATTCTCATTGCAGCAACGGACAAAATTCAAAATTGCCAAAGCAATTTGCTGCCAGTCTTCAGGCTTTGTCCACTTTGCTCCTTCAAACCATTCTTTTATGTCTGTCGTCACAGGTGGAGCAATATGAATCCAAGCCCGCCTGTGACGATTGTTAGTGGTGTTTCCATAAGGTAGCAGTTGCAGCAGGACGGATTCTGTAACGTCTTCTCCAGAGTCTGCTGCTGCTGCGATCGCTTCAAAGTTCCTCTTACCCTGCTGACGCTGCTCTTCATAGGCTGCTGTGTGACGCAGCCCAACTAGGGTGTAGGGATATGAGTTTAAGAATTCCTGAAACAGCCTTGCAAATTCTGTTTTCTTTTCCACTAACATTATCTATAAATTATTTCTTATTTATAAGCGATAGTTAATAATTATAAAAACTAGAAGTATTATTTTGTGCAAGTTCCTCAATAATCTTCAATTCAACTTCTGTTAGGTACTGATAACTTTGTGGGGGTCTAAAGTCAGAAAATTCCTGTCTTAAACGTGTTAAATTAACAGGATGAGGTAAAAGCCGAACATTTTTGAAAAATATGCACACACATAGTGAAGCACCTGCATAATAAATATCAAATTCTTCGCGGCTAATTTCCGCTTTTTTAGCTACTCTCTTCCAAATTTTATTCAGGTCTGAGGGTAATTTCTGAATGGGAATTTGTAAAATACGATCTACTTCAAATGAACCTAGCAAAGCCTTTTGAGGAGATGAAGCATAAACTAGCACCAAGTCACCCTTATTTAATCGAGTACGAACCCGCCGCAGTTCTACTTTCTTATTACCCTCAAATATTTTTTTTGCATATTCAGGACGTATTGATAGTAGCAGGATATTACTAGGCATTTTTATACCGTTCATATTTCATTTTTATTCATTATTAGTACCTAAATTATACACTTTTTTAAATAAATCTCTGGAAATTTTAACTGGTGATATCAGTAATAATTTTAACGATGATAATTCTTGAATTTTCTTTAAGCTTACAGGTGAAGTAAATAACTCTATATCGCTGAAACGAAGAGCCATAATATTTCCTTCTTTATCTGTATTTATATCGAAAATATTACTTAATTTATATACTCCTAGTCGCTGGAAACGTTGATAAAGCTCCTGAGGTTTACCCTTTACCACTTCATCAAGACGAGAGCAGGCTCGAATCGCTTCTACTCCGATGAATCCTTTACCTTTACCTTCGGTCTGTTTTCCACTCACGTACCATAAAATTCGGCAGGGTGCTTCTAATCCTCCTGAGTTTCTCACTGACCTATAGTAGACAGCTTCACGGTTGAAGGCAAGTTCAGGTTTCGCTCCAAATAGCGTTTGGTTAGCTAATTCTTCATCGAATAAATCCTTTGCCCATCTAGGTTGAATGGAAATAATAAACGTAGGAATTTCAGAATCAATAATTTTTGCGGGAAAAAGAAAGTGTTCAATATCTGCTGATGCTTGAACATCTGTGATTAAGGTTTCTGTATTAAGACTAGCGGCTATTTGCAAAAGACAAAAATTGTATTCTGGTTCCAAATGAGAAGCTAGACTAGTGAGACGTGTTGATAGCTGAGATGCAGTTTCAGCAACAGCCAAGTTCACTTTCAGCCATCCGTTATTGACTCGGATAAAAGCATCTTCTTGAATAGCCTTAGTCACGGTTTCTTCTAAGTAGGAATCAGTGATTCTTGTAAATTGCTGACATTCACGAGACGAACGTGATATAGCCTGAAAAATCAGGTGGCGTGCCAGTGTGGCTGATAGAGGATTGTCTCCTACCCGAAGTATGGGAATTTCTAGCTCATGTTTTTTCTTTCTACCATACACAACTAAAGCAAGTGGTTGATTTTCTCCCTCAATAACGAGAGAACACTCAAATTTATCTGTATCAGTAAGAAACCGACGTAACTGCTGCTGGAATCCAGCCTTAGTTTCACCCTGCTTAGAACACTGGAAATAATTGGATAAGAAATCTTCTTGTCCCTTTTGAACCAGTTTTTGCTCTAGTAGAGTACCAGCAAGACGTACAGGCTGATAGTCAGGTTTTCTGAGAAGCTCGTCAAGTTGACTAAGTAGAGCATTAGGACGAATAATTGATAGTCCAAAATTTTCATAAAATTCATCTGCTAGCTTTAATAATGGCTGATCCCTAGTTACGAAAACCTGCGCATCTGAGGCAATGGTTCTGCCTAGATGACGCAGGCTAGATTCATCAATCATCGTTTTGTTATGAGAAAATAAACTTTGTAAAGACAGAATATCCGTATCTAATCTCTGATTTTCAAAAGGCAAGGGTATAAAATTTTTCTCGGCAAATTCACGCTGATTTTTTCTCTCATTTTTGTCTGTAATTAGATTAATTATGTTAAAAATTTCATCAGTTATACATAACTCTAACTCTGGTTCTAGCCAATCAGCTAACAGTAATCTAGATTCTTCACTATCAATATCTTCACCAGCATATAAATCCCCGAAAACCTTGGCATCAATAACTACACAAAGTTTCGACTCAAGTTTCTGTATAGGAGCAGTAGAAAGTAGATTAGCATGACCGTGATCAAACCACCAAAATGTCAGCGGCTTCTGCTCCTTTCCTTTGCCTGGTTTCTCATATTTGGCAACGAAATTAAATCTTGACCACATGTTATGTAAGCCATAATCACGACGGCAGCTTAAGCCTATACCACTATATTTTGCTCTAGTTATCTGTTTGAGGTAATCGACAAGTAAACTTGCCACACCCTGACTTCTATGTGATGGAGCGATGCACAGATGAACTATGGTAATCCGATCGTACGAACACCGATACAACAAATAGCCAATGCAGCCTGCTTGAGGATCAACAGCTATAAGTATCTGACGACTTGCAGCACGTTCCTCAAAAGCGCCTTTAGGGAAGAGTCCAAGGGTCGCACGGTTGGCACGCCATAGTTCTATTACCGTTGGTAAATCGGGAGATTTATCGTCAATTTCTTGAATATTTATGTGTTTATTTGCTGTCACTTTTTTACTGACTGGATGATGAAGAAACCTTGAAGGGCAAATTGATTCGGGTGGTGCGTCCATCGAGATGAAGATGAAGCGATCGCCCTGCGAACTATTACTTAAAGAAATGTCAGGACACCAGGAAGAATGGCAGGCACACACCAACATTCCCCTTTATCGTTGCCACCGGGAGCCACAATACTTTACCAAATTACTAAAGAATAGAAGCTTGCTATTTTTCGGTCTGCTGTAATAATGGCAGCTTGATTTCTTTTGGCAATTGCCACAACTACTCGATCTGCTGGATCGCGGTGTTCCCATTCTAATTTGACACTTAAGAGCCAAATTTCCTCATCAATTGGGATAATACGGATAACATTTGACTTTTTAAGAGTTGCGATATACTCATCAATATCTACTCCTAAATCTAATTTATGATTTTTGATCTTGATAGCTATTTCCCAGACTGCTGTTGATGGAACTAGACCATTCTTTTCCTGTTCCATCTGGTAACAAGCTTCCTTTGCCGGTTGAGAAAGTTTGTCTGGATCTAAACTCCACCAGATGAGAGCGCAGGTGTCAAGGACAATTTTTATACTTCCTGCCATTCTTCAGTAGTTGGGGTAGTTAAATCCTCAAAATACTTGACTTTACCCCGCATATTTTTAAATAATTCTTCGGTTGCAGGAGTTTTTTCATATTGAGAAATTCTCACAACTGGTTTACTTCCATCAGTCACTAAAATTTCTTCACCTTCTAACTCTACAAGTTGCAAAAATTCTAGTAAATTAGCTTTTAATTGACTCTTGTCAACTGTTTTCATATGTATTCTTAGTTTCTGTTTGTGGTTGCTAATTTTTCCAGCAGAAGAGCTAATACTTCCATCTCTAGGCTATGTTAGCTACTATATATTAACAAACCTAAAGAGAAAACCCCGAAGTCGTAGCTGACATCTTGCACCATTCTCAACAAGGTAAGAGAAACCGGGTTTATAAACGATAAATTAAGGGTTTCAGCTTTAAATATTTGCAATAAACCCGGTTTCTGGCGGTGGTGCAAGATGTAAGGTAGCAGCTGCACCTAAAGTACCAAGTGCCGATGGGAGGGGTGGGGGAAAGGAACCGCCTTGGCTGACACGCGCAGCGCATGCCTGTTCCTTGAGCGAAGGAGTGCGCAAAGGACGGGTAGCTCAGATCTTGCACCATTCTCAATAAGACCTAAAAAACCGGGTTTCTCAACCACAAATAAAGGGTCTCAGCCTTGAATATTTGCGAGAAACCCGGTTTTTGATGCTGGTGCAAGATATCAGGTAGGGCACTCCTTGGCGCCTGAACGCTTACGAAAAATTAGGTGAATGTTTGCTAGACTGCTTCTAGGCGACATTTAAGGGTTGATAGAATGTTGCGGGAGCAAGGATTAAGGTCGCGATGACACTTAAGAGGGAACAGGCAACAGGCAACAGGGAATCCAACTATAAAAGCGATATTAACTATGACAGTTAAAGAGTTAGAAACTCAACTCCTTGCCTTAAACGTAACTGAGAAAGCAGAAGCGATACAAATATTGACCAAAACTTTAAGCAATGGTTCGCTAGGGATTAGAAAAACGAACGGTGTTGTAGGTGGTGATGCTTGTATTGGAAATACTCGCATTCCAGTTTGGTCGCTGGTGAACGATCGTCGTCTAGGTCTGAGTGATGCCCGTATTTTAGAAGCATTTCCCGATCTTACCGCCGCCGACTTAGTGAATGCTTGGGCTTATGCCGATGCATACCCAGACGAAATTGAACAAGCAATCAGAGAAAATGATGAAGTCATGCTTGAAAGTGAGTAAAAGTGAAAAGTTATTAACTATGACACTGAAAGAATTAGAAACTCAAATCCTAGCTCTTACCCTGATTGAGAAAGCTGAAGCAATACAAATATTGACAAAAACTTTAAGCAACGGTTCGCAAGGAATTACAAAAACACCAGGTGTAATGGGTGGTGATGCTTGTATTGCTAACACTCGCCTTCCAGTTTGGCTGTTTGCGAGTTTGCGCCGTCAAGGTACAAGTGATGCGGAACTTCTTGATTTTTATCCCCATCTTAGTGCAGCCGACTTGGTTAATGTCTGGGCTTATGTTGATGCTCACACAGATGAAATTGAAACAGCACTTCGAGAGCAAGATGAAGCAATGCAGCAAGAAATCTAATCGATGGCAAGTCTCTATGCAGATGAACAATTTCCTTTGCCAGTTGTGAAATTATTACGCACCTTAGGTCACGATGTTTTGACAGTTCAAGAAGCAGGTAATGCCGGACTTCCTGACCGAGATGTATTAGCTTTTGCAGTGAGTAATAATCGCGCAGTTTTGACGCAAAATCGGCGTGATTTCATGCGCGACCTAGAAATTGACCTGTGTCATCCATGAGGACACAAATGGTCTTGCTTCCGCCGTCATCTATTCCCAAAACATAGCTCATAATATTTGGGATTTTGAACCGCAGATGGACGCAGATGGACGTAGATGGAGGAATGTAAGTTATAACATCAAATTGGGCATCAGTATGAAAGGTTATCTGTAATTTGTTCCTGAGAGACGCGTATCCCTACACCTCCAGAGCATTCGCGGCAAATAAGCAGTAATGCGCTAAAATATCAAGCATATATTTACTTACGAACAAGGTCATATTAAGTATGACACTCAAAGAGTTAGAAGCAAAACTACTGGCATTAACTCCAGATGAAAAAGCTCAAGCAATACAACTTTTAGCCCAAAGTTTAAGTAACACTTGGCAAGGTATTGAAAAGACTCCCGGCGTATGTGGTGGTGATGCCTGTATCGCAAACACTCGCATTCCAGTTTGGGTGCTTGTGAATGCTCGTCATCTAGGTATTAGTGAAGCACAACTCTTATATGACTATCCAACTATAACTGCTGCTGATTTGGCTAATGCTTGGGCTTATGCTGAGGCATATGCTGATGAAATTGAAATAGCAATAAGAGAGAATGAGAAAGATTAACTCATGACGCGTCTGTATGCCGATGAACAATTCCCATGAGAAAGCAGAAGCGATACAAATATTGACCAAAACTTTAAGCAATGGTTCGCTAGGGATTAGAAAAACGAACGGTGTTGTAGGTGGTGATGCTTGTATTGGAAATACTCGCATTCCAGTTTGGTCGCTGGTGAACGATCGTCGTCTAGGTCTGAGTGATGCCCGTATTTTAGAAGCATTTCCCGATCTTACCGCCGCCGACTTAGTGAATGCTTGCGTTTATCTGAGATAAGTTATTATAATAAAGTAAGTCATAGTCGTTATGAGTTTACTTAAGATTCCATGACCAACTCAACAGTAGAAAACGTAGTCATTATAGGTTCTGGACCAGCAGGGTACACAGCTGCCATCTATGCGGGACGGGCTAACCTCAAACCTGTTGTCTTTGAAGGCTTCCAAGCCGGGGGTTTACCTGGTGGACAGCTGATGACAACCACTGAAGTAGAGAACTTTCCTGGGTTTCCCACCGGGATTAGTGGACCAGAATTGATGGATAAGATGAAAGCCCAAGCAGAGCGCTGGGGAGCGGAGTTATATACTGAAGATGTGACTCAAGTAGACTTAAGTCAGCGTCCTTTCACTGTTCGCTCAGAGGAACGGGAATTTAAAACCAACACCATTATCATTGCCACTGGTGCGACAGCAAAGCGCTTAGGTTTACCCAGCGAACATGAATTCTGGAGTCGAGGAATCTCCGCTTGTGCGATCTGCGATGGTGCTACACCTATTTTCCACGGAGCAGAATTAGCTGTCGTTGGTGGTGGCGACTCAGCAGCCGAAGAAGCAATTTACCTCACCAAATACGGCTCCCAGGTGAATTTGCTCGTGCGGGGAGACAAACTGCGGGCTTCTAAAGCAATGCAAAACCGCGTTTTGAGTAACCCAAAAATCCAAGTTCACTGGAACACAGAAGCGATGGATATTTTTGGTAACGAAAACCACATGGATGGAGTGAAACTCCGCAACATCAAAACCGGTGAAGAAAGCAAACTGCACGTTAAGGGTTTATTCTACGCCATTGGTCATAATCCCAATACATCTTTATTCAAAGGGCAACTAGAACTGGATGATGTAGGTTACATTACTACCAAGCACGGTTCACCAGAAACAAGCGTAGAAGGCGTATTTGCCGCAGGCGACGTGCAGGATCGTGAATATCGCCAAGCAATTACGGCGGCGGGTAGTGGCTGTATGGCGGCGATGTTAGCAGAACGCTGGTTGTCGTTTAATGGTTTAATTCAAGAATTCCATCAACAGCAGGAAACTCCAGATAATGAATTAGAACCTCAACCAGCCGAGAAGAAAACCGACGAACAGCTAGATGCTGAATTTGATTTGAATGCAACCCGCCATCAGGGAGGTTATGCTTTACGCAAGCTGTTCCACGATAGCGATCGCCCACTCGTCGTCAAATACGTCTCTCCTGGTTGCGGTCCTTGCCATACCCTGAAACCAATTTTAAATAAAGTGGTGGATGAATTTGACGGCAAAATTCACTTTGTCGAAATTGACATCGACAAAGATCGAGAAATTGCTCAAAGTGGTGGCGTTACAGGAACGCCAACAGTTCAAATCTTCAAAAACAAGGAACTAGTGAAAGAACTCAAAGGCGTCAAGCCCAAAAGTGAATACCGCCAGTTGGTTGCAAATAATCTTTAATGGGGAGTAGCGAATTAAATTAAAAATTAAAAATGTAAAATTAAAAATGAAGAATTACCCTTTTTAATTTTTAATTTTTAATTTTTAATTCTTTACCTCCCCAATTCATGACCATTACAAATACTCCAAAGCCAAGATTTTTAGCCAAAAACCTCAGCCTTTCCCAGCAACTGATGCTGATAGGGTTAACCATGACCCTTTTTTTTATATTCCTAGCATTCTTTGCTCCGGCATTTCAGGCTTGGGGATGGCTGCAAGACCCCACCGATTCCCTGATTAACCCTATTCACGAACCACCCTCAGCCAAATATTGGTTTGGTACTAGTCGCCAAGGCTATGATGTATTCTCGCGCACACTGTTTGGTGCTCAAGCTGCATTGCAAGTGGTTTTGCTAGCAACGGCATTAAGCATGCTGATCGGTGTGCCTTTAGGTATGGTCAGTGGTTATTTAGGCGGTAGATTGGATAAGGTGTTGCTATTTCTCATGGATAGCATCTATACCTTACCAGGACTACTGCTTTCAGTGACGCTGGCATTTGTGGTGGGGCGTGGGATATTCAATGCGGCGATCGCCATCAGCATTGCTTACATTCCTCAATATTACCGCGTTGTTCGTAACCACACCGTTAGCGTTAAAACCGAAGTCTTTATCGAAGCTGCACAAGCACTGGGTGCCAACACTTGGCATGTGCTTTCCCGGTATCTGTTTTTCAACGTGATTCAAAGCGTACCCGTACTCTTTACCCTCAACGCTGCCGATGCGATTTTAGTTTTAGGTGGTTTAGGCTTTTTAGGGCTAGGACTTCCAGAAGAAGTACCAGAATGGGGACACGATTTAAAACAAGCTTTAGACGCACTACCCACAGGTATTTGGTGGACTGCACTTTTCCCTGGATTAGGGATGACATCAATGGTGGTAGGGCTATCGCTTTTGGGTGAAGGGTTAAATGAATTTGTCAATCCTCGGTTACGGCGAGAAAATGGAATGAGGAAGTAGTTAGTGGTTAGTGGTTAGTGGTTAGTTGTTAGTTGTTAGTGGTTAGTGGTTAGTTGTTAGTTGTTAGTTGTTAGTGGTTAGTTGTCAGTGTTTATACCGTTTTTATAAGCTGCATATAATTAGCCTGCGCTCGTCTGGCTTTGTTTGTGTAGCCCCAGGCTTCTAGCCTGAGGGCGTTAATGTGCAGCCTCACATAGAATTGGTATTAGTGGTTAGTGGTTAGTTGCTACTAACAAAGGACACCGATCGGGGGTTTTATCGTCTAAGATTTTGGTTGTGGTATTTCTAAAGTAAGAGATTTGTGAAAGATAACATGTCCTTAATAGCCGCTGCTGCTGGTGGCTTTATGCTTTCCGTCGCCCTTTCTGGGATCTTACGCGGCACTCCTGTGGTATCCTGGCAAGAACAATCCGGTTTGCGGAAGACGACAGTTGCTGATTTACAGTTGACCTCTAGTCAGACGGAAAACTGGCAACGGATAGGAACGGATGTAGCGGATAATTTATCTATTAAGTTCCACACATAAATCATCCGTTACATCCCGTACCTTCACCGTTGCCACATTGGTTGCATTCATAGGATTTGAAAGTGGTGAATTCTCAAGTAATCGGCATTGACTTAGGGGGAACAGCAATTAAGCTGGGGCGTTTCGCACCAGATGGCACTTGTTTACAATCGTTAACTGTGGCGACTCCCCAACCGGCAACACCAGAAGCAGTTGTGGCGGCGATGGTGGATGCGATCGCCCAAATCGATCCACAACATACCATTGCCATTGGTGTTGGCACTCCAGGTCCGGCGGATGCAGCCGGACGCATTGCTAAAGTCGCTATTAACCTGCACTTATGGCACGATGTTCCTTTGGCAGACTGGTTAGAAGCAAAAACAAGCCTGCCGACAATTGTCGCTAACGACGCCAACTGTGCTGGGTTAGGAGAAGCTTGGCTGGGAGCAGGTCGCCGCTTTCAAAATCTTATCCTGCTGACTTTAGGAACTGGCGTTGGTGGCGCAATTATTTTGGATGGCAAACTGTTTGTCGGGCATCAAGGAGCAGCAGGTGAGCTAGGATTAATCACCTTAAACCCCGATGGTCCAAGGTGTAATAGCGGCAATCAAGGCTCATTGGAGCAGTCTGTCTCCGTGACAGCTATTCGTCGTCGCACAGCAAAGGAACCAGCAGAATTGGGCGCTCTAGCACAAGCCGGAGATCCAGATGCCTTGACATTTTGGCAAGAGTATGGTAAAGATTTGGGTATAGGTTTGACGAGTTTGATTTACGTGCTGACGCCGGAAGCGATTGTCATTGGTGGCGGGGTCAGCGCCAGCGCCGAGTTTTTCCTCCCATCTGTCAAAGCAGAAATTGAGCAGCGAGTGCTACCCACTTCCCGCATAGGTTTACAAATATTGCCAGCAGAATTGGGTAACTCTGCCGGGATTGTCGGTGCAGCCAAATTGGCATTTTCAAAAGTCAATGGCTAATGGCTAATGGCTAATGGGTAATGGGTAATGGGTAATGGGTAATGGGTAATGGGTAATGGGTAATGGCAAGCAATCAACAATTACCAATTACCAATTACCAATTACCAATTACCAATTACCAATTACCAATTACCAACTACCAATTACCAATTAGCAATTAGCAATTACCAATCAACACTAAGACAAAGAAAATCCCGTTACCTTTTGAATGTATTCCACAACTTTTTGATGAGACTCTAGATTACTGACGGGGTTGATGATGATAGGGATACTACTATCTGGTAACCAAAAAGTTATCCTACCATTCGGTTCAGTGCAGAATGAGCTGATGCAGTTGAGGTTAATTACGTATTCATTTCTCTCGTAGTAAATTTTCACCCAATAGGCTTTCTCCAATTCCGAATTTGTAACTTGTTCTATATATTCCAAAATCTTTCGATAATCTTCCTGGTTACTTTGCGGGTTAATCACAATTGGAATGGCGCTATCGGGTAACCAAAACGTAACCCTGCGATTGTGTTCATAACAAAAAGCACTAACACGCTCAAAATTCACTACATATTCATTTCTCTCATAGCGAATTTTCACCCAGTACGCCACAACATCTCCTCCAAATTAAAAATGAAAAATGAAAAATGAAAAATTAGCCTTTTTAATTTTTAATTTTTAATTTTTAATTATTTAAGAGACTTCTGCTGGTGTTTGGATACCAGGGGAGGAGTGACGTCGGGCGATCGCGGCTTGGATGAAACCGAGAAATAAAGGATGAGGTGTACTGGGACGGGATTGAAACTCTGGATGAAATTGGCAAGCAATAAAGAAAGGGTGGTGGGGTAATTCAACCATTTCCACTAAGCGTCCATCTGGAGAAGTACCACTAATAGCATAGCCAGTTTCTAAAAACAGATTGCGGTAGGCGTTGTTAAACTCGTACCGATGGCGGTGTCGTTCGTAAATGACTTCATCTTGATAGAGTTTGAAAGCAAGAGTATTGGGAATAACGCGACAAGGATACAGACCCAAGCGCATTGTACCGCCTAAATCGACGATATCCTGCTGTTCTGGTAACAGGTTAATTACTGGATTTTCGGTGTGGGGATCAAATTCAACACTGTTAGCATCTTTGAATTTCACCACGTCCCTTGCCCATTCAATCACGGAACATTGCATTCCCAAGCACAAACCTAAAAAGGGGATTTGCTGAGTACGGGCATATTTAATTGCAGCAATTTTGCCGTCCACTCCCCGACTCCCAAAACCTCCTGGGATCACCATTCCATCGACACCATCTAGATGGGTTTCGATGCCCTCATCTTCCAACGTTTCCGAGTTTACCCAACGCAAGCGTAGTTCACCACTCATGCCGATCGCCGCATGGCGTAGTGCTTCCACCACCGAAAGATAGGCATCACTTAACCGCACATATTTGCCGACTATCGCTATTTCCACGTTATGCTTGGGACTATACATCCGATCCACTAAGATTTGCCACTGCACCAGATCTGGTTGGCGTTGGTCCATGTTTAGCAAATCAAGTGTTTGCTCCGCTAGTCCTTCCCGTTCCAGAAGCAATGGTACTTCATAGATACTTTTGGCATCAATCGCGGTGATGACGCATGCTGCAAGCACATCACAAAATTCTGACAATTTCTGTTTTAACCCGGAGGCGAGAGGGCGATCGCTCCGACAAATTAAAATATCAGGTTGAATGCCAATTGATCGCAGTTCCTTGACTGAATGCTGCGTCGGTTTAGTTTTCATCTCACCTGCAGAAGCAATCCACGGTATCAAGGTTACGTGCATGTATAGCACATTTTGTCGCCCTACTTCTTTGCGGAATTGGCGGATTGCTTCTAAAAACGGCAGTGATTCAATATCTCCCACTGTCCCGCCTATTTCTATAATTACCACATCAGGTGTAGTATTTTTAGAAACTCTAATAATCCGCTCTTTAATTTCATTAGTAATGTGGGGAATCACCTGTACAGTGCCGCCATCATAGTCGCCACGCCGTTCTTTATTGATCACAGCTTGGTAAATTGAGCCTGTTGTCACGCTGTTGAGTCGTGACATAGAGGTATCGGTGAAGCGTTCGTAATGCCCCAAGTCCAAGTCTGTCTCAGCGCCATCTTGGGTAACGAACACCTCGCCATGTTGAAAGGGACTCATCGTGCCTGGATCGACATTAATATAAGGATCGAGTTTGAGAATCGACACCGAATAATCCCGCGACTTCAGCAACCGCCCTAGACTTGCAGCAACAATTCCCTTGCCAATACTGGAAACTACGCCACCGGTAACAAATACGAACTTACTCATACTATTTTAAATTTCTAGCAACTTTTAAAAAAACATGCTGTCATATAGTCATTGTAGGGAGTTGTTAGTTGTTAGTTGTTAGTTGTTAGTTGTTTTGAAGCATACTAACCACTAACCACTAACCACTAACCACTAACCACTAACCACTAACCACTAACCATTCCCCATTCCCCATTTTTGGCGTGAAACCACTTTTAGGTTTAGTACTGTTTAGCTTTATAGTCACCTCCTCACCTGCTTTGGCACAAGATCAATCTCTTAAGGTTATTTTTCCCCAGACAAACTACAAAACGACTTCAGAAAAAATCTTTTTTCTTGGTACAGCACCTACCTCTGGAGAGGTTCTGATCAATGGTAAGCCAATTAGCCGCAGCAAAGCAGGTCATTTTGCGCCAAGTATTCCCTTGCAGTTAGGAGAGAATCTCTTCACTGTCCAATACCAAAATCAAGAACTTCAGATTAAAGTGATAAGGCTTTCCACTCAACCTGAAGTTCCACTGGGTTGGACTTTTGCTAAAGACTCTCTCACTCCTGCAACAGACATTGCCAGACTTCTAGGGGAACTTATTTGTTTTAGCGCGTTAGCACCCCCTAACTCTAGTGTATCTGTAAAGCTAGGTAATCAAACTATTTCTCTAGTGCCCCAATCACAACAGGCGCAACTACCTGCAAACTCTGCCGCTTTAACAGGGCGAAATCAGCCCTCTATCCAATCTAGTGTAGGCAAGTATGAGGGTTGCACTACAGAACATTATGGCAACAACATCTCTGGTGCTGTCGTCCCTGACTACAGCAAAGATGTAGATTTGGGTAAACCGGAATTCCAACTAACGCGCAATGGTCAGACGATAACTCAGCCCGGAGTTGGCAAAGTTCAAATCCTCTCAAGATCGCAGTTGCAAGTCGCCGAGGTAACAGTAGACTCCGGTGTGGCGCGCACTGGTCCCAGTACAGATTATTCTAGACTCACACCCCTCCCGAAAGGAACACGGGCAGCAGTCACAGGTAGGGAAGGAGAATGGTTACGCTTAGATTATGGCGGTTGGATCAATAGTAAAGAAACGCGTATTATACCAGGAGCAATCCCCCCACGCACAATTATCCGCTCTGTTGGATCTCGGCACAACAAGAATGCTACGGAAATGATTTTCCCGCTGCAAGTTCCTGTCCCTGTAAGTGTGCAACAAGGCGAGAGAACCTTCACCCTCACTCTCTACAACACGACTGCCCAAACAGACATTATTCCCTTTGGTGATGACCCCATAATTTATCGTCTAGATTGGCAGCAGATGGCTCCTGAACAGGTGAAATATACTTTTAATCTTAAAAAAGACCAACAGTGGGGATATAAGGTGAGATACGATGGGACAAGCTTAATTTTGTCTTTGCGTCACCCCCCTGCAAGTGGAGAGGACACAAAACCTTTATCTGGGATCAAGATATTACTAGACCCAGGACATGGGGGCGCTGAATCTGGTGCATCCGGACCAAACGGCTATCTGGAAAAAGATGTCAATTTGGTGGTATCTAAGTTAGTGCGGGACGAGTTGGTGAAGCGAGGGGCGACGGTGGTGATGACGCGTGAAGATGATGTGGAAGTGCCATTAGGCGATCGCGTGGCGATGATTAATCATCAAGTTCCAGCAATTTCGCTCTCCATACATCACAACTCTCTGCCTGATGATGGCGATGCGCAAAACATCAAAGGTTTTGCATCCTTTTGGTATCATCCCCAAGCCCACAGCCTAGCATTATTTTTGCATGATTATATAGTCAAAAAACTCCGAAGACCTGACTATGGTGTCTTTTGGGATAACTTAGCGTTGACACGTCCGGAAATCGCACCATCAGTACTATTGGAGGTGGGTTTTATGAGTAATCCTGATGAATTTGAGGTGGTGACGAATCCCCAAGAACAGAAGAAGGAAGCGCAGGCGATCGCTGATGGAATTGTGGAGTGGTTTAAGAGCGAATTTCATTCACGTAAACCAAAATCTAACCGTAGGGGCGGGGAAACCCCTTCGGGGAATTCAAAAGTCAAAATTCAAAAGTCAAAAGTAATTAAATAATTCTTAAT
>CAXTSI010000103.1:14978-20653 GCA_964246695.1 uncultured bacterium | reverse complement strand
ATCATTACTTAAATTTGTGAGCAACGGATGAGATAACGGATGAAACGGATGATTTAACTGTGGGACAAAGAGTATAGTGCATTCGCTACATCTCGTACCTTCACTGTTGCCAGACGCAAAGGTGAGCAACGGATGAGATAACGGATGAAACGGATGATTTTAGGACTTACGCATTGACAGAAATACTCAAGTATGATGTGGTTTCGGTAGGGCGGCGGAGCGCAATATTCATTAGGGTAAACCACAATATAACTGTAGGGGCGCGGTTTCCGCGCCCTTACCACTTACCACGTGGTCAATTCTACAAGATGAAACGACCGAATTCCGTTATACACATGATGCTCAATTTGTGAGCGTGCGTAAGTACTAGATTTAACTGTGGTCCGACGAGAATTCGCGCAGGAGCTACATCTCGTACCTTCACCGTTGCCAGTTTTAGTATGAGATTTATAGCGGTTCTCATTTGAAAAAATAAATGTATGAACGCGGGGCGCTATAGTCATAAAATCATTACATATAAGGTCAATTTTCCTAGTTATAGCACGTAGGTCGGTAACTCCCTGTTCGAGAAATCCCTTAACCACATTTCCACCGGTACCGCCAGTCACTCCGATGAGCAGGACTTTACCGATTTTAGACTCTGTGCTATCAGGGGAATGTGACATTCTGTTACCTGGAGTTCTTCGCTATATATTACTTTCTTCCCGGTGTCGCGATGATCGACGATGTTAGGACTTACGCATTGACAGAAAGAACAAAATGTACATGCCTCTCGTTACAAGGCTCTGCCTTGTAATGCTCTTTTAGGAGGCTCTGCCTCACGGTTTGACGGAAGGCAGAGCCTCCCTTAATCACATTCTGTGGCAGCAGCCCAGGAACGAGCCCCGGCAAGATATTGAACTGCCATACATATGATGGTCAATGTGTCTTGTGCGTAAGTCCTAGATGTGTTGCATTCAAAAATAAAATTACTATTACCTGAAACATTACCCAAATATTCTATATAATAGATATGTCTGAAAAACAATGTATGAACGCACGGCGTTCTACAAGGGTTTTAGACAACGCACAATTAATTTGTGGACATATCTATTATAGTCTTGTCTGCTGAGTACGATTGATGACCGCCCTGCGGGAAGTCAAAAGTCAAAAGTCAAAAGTCAAAAAAAACAAAAAAGGATCAGGTTCCCCTAAATTTATTTATGGAGAAATAAAAAATGTATTTCGAGACGCGTAGCGCAAGAAATACTACGTCCTTATTACAGGTTCCCCTGAATTTATTTATGGGGCTTAATTTTGACTTTTGACTTTTGAATTTCCCCGAAGGGGGCGTGACTATTTTTGCCATTAATTTATTTTTCCCGATTTTTCTCTAAAATATTGCGTTCAATATGTTTTATCAGGAAAAATGTATGATATGATGAATAGGAAGTTATGCAAAAAAATTTGATCGCTACGCTAACCAAGGGCAAAAAAAAGAAGAGAAAAGTGCCAAGCGCTAAGGTGTTAAGGGCTACAAGAGCCTCGGCGAAAGACCGCACACAACCCGAAAACCGACAGAGTTGAGGACGGCGTGGTCCCTGTAGCGAGACGCAGAACGGAAAATATCAGGAAAGGTGTCCCACGAACCACCGCGCAGCACTCGGCGATTATCATTTATTACCCACGCGATGCCATCTGTCGGCGCCCCTTCATAATCGTCATACCAATGGTCTGCACACCATTCCCACACATTCCCGTGCATATCGTACAGAACAAACGCATTTGGTACGCCAAAGCTACCTACTTCTGTTGTTTTTCCTCTATAAGTTCCTTTGACACCAGCGCCATAAGTAGAGTTAGCATCGTAATTTGCTAGCTCTGAGGTAATTGTTTCTCCAAAGTGAAATGGCGTAGTCGAACCAGCACGACACGCATATTCCCACTCAGCTTCACTCGGTAGACGGTAGTGCCTGCCAGTATGCTGAGATAGGCGATCGCAGAACTCCTTAGTATCATACCATGAAACTTTTTCAACGGGGCGATCTGCACCTTTAAAATAAGATGGGTCAGGGTTAAGTTCGCGGTTTAGTTGTGGAAGCGCTGCTACGGCTTGCCACTGAGCTTGGGTTATAGGATACTTACCCATGAAGAAAGATTTAATCGTTACTGTATGCTGAGGGCTTTCAGCGTCTGAGTGTCCCAGTTCATTTGTTGGTGACCCCATTAAAAAGCTACCCAGATGTCTATTGTGTAACGCCAGAGTCTGTGTTTCTCATCTAGGGCTATTTCATTCTAAGATCACAACCCACAAGCCTAGGAATAAATTCCTAGTCTAATAGCTGAAGTCGGCTTAAGCCGACTAGAACTTTTCGGAATGAGCGTCCGTTGAAACTAAGAGCTTCTGTCCACTTAAGGGACTGAAACTCTTTGTTAGTCTTCTAAAGAAGACTTTGGCTATAAGCAAGGGAATACATTCCCCGGCGGTTGTTGGGATTAGTGCAAGATCTCAGTTGAAACGGACAGTAGATCTGAGCCTTGAACTTGAGTTCAAGGCTCTGGTGTAGAATGAAATAGCCCTGGTTCCTCGTCTGAGCGATCGCATCTGTGCAGATTGCTCTTAGGACTTACGCACACTCTACGAATTCGGGCGCGTTCTTCTCCTGTCGGAGACGCTGCGCGAAGGCACGGCAGTCGCCTAGGACTTGCTCACCCTCCTCATGCGCGCTGCCTCGTCTTGGCGGTTCGATAAATAAGGATACAGCAGCCCATATTTTTAAACATGGAAAACAAAAAAAGGCAAAGCATCGATTTTTACAAGCCCCAAAATTCATTCATGGGGTCTTTAATTAGTACATTTTTAATTTTTAATTTTTAATTATTTTGACGAGATCGCAGGTTTGCTCGAATCTGTGCCATTGCAGTAGGACCATCAATAACTTCACCTCGCACAGAGGCTTCCCACCCAATCCGCGCTTCTTGTTGTAGGTCCCTTCTTTTGACCGTACTGTTTCTGCACAACTGCTGACTTCAGTATTGCCAGCTTAAGCCGTAACTGCTTCCAGTTTCATATCCAAACAGCCAAAATTCAGACAAAGCAAGCAGCATGACAGCCAATTTGGACACAATAGACTCATTCCGCGCCGTAGCACTCCAGGTTACGTGCCCCGCAGTCAACCGGGCAACCGATCGCCAAGAAGCCCGTTCTTTGATGCAAAATACGATCGCCCGTTTGGCGCAACAAATCGCTGCTAGCATCGCTTTTATCGGCGAGGACTGTCGTTTAATCGTCCTACCCGAATACTTCCTCACCGGCTTTCCGATGGGAGAGTCACTAGCTGTTTGGGCAGAAAAAGCTTGTTTGGAAATGGCGGGTGCTGAGTACGAAGCCATCGGTAAAATTGCGCAAAAGCATGGTATTTTTATTGCAGGTAATGCCTACGAACTCGACCCCAATTTTCCTGGGTTGTACTTTCAAACTTGCTTTGTTATCGACTTATCAGGCTCAGTGGTATTACGGTATCGGCGGCTGAATTCTATGTTTGCTCCGACACCGCACGATGTTTGGGATAAGTATCTTGATTGCTACGGATATGAAGGTGTGTTTCCGGTGGCGAAGACAGCGATCGGTAATTTGGCAGCGATCGCCTCGGAAGAAATTTTGTACCCAGAAGTGGCGCGGTGTCTGGCTATGCGGGGGGCAGAGATTTTTCTGCACTCAACCTCAGAAGTTTATGGAACAGAGCGATCGCCCAAAGATGCTGCCAAAATTTCTCGTGCTGTGGAAAATCTAGCATACGTAGTCTCAGCAAATACCGCAGGCATTGCTAATATCTCCATCCCCATAGCTTCTGCCGATGGTGGTTCTAAAATTATTGACTATCGAGGACTGGTTTTAGCCGAGACTGCTACAGGAGAAAGCATGGCAGCTTTCGCTGAGATTGATTTGGCTGCTTTACGCCGCTACCGCCGCCGACCGGGGTTGAATAATTTACTTTCGCGACAGCGGTTTGAACTCTACGCGGAAAGTTACCGTCAGTCGCACTTTTACCCAGTTAATAGTATGCTGGAAAAAGAAGTAGACCGCAAGCACTTCTTGCAAGCTCAGCAAGAAACGATTGAGCGTTTAGCCAAATTGGGGGTGATTTGAGGAATGTCCAAACCAATAGAAGTCCGTAACCCCCGCAGTGGCAAATATGACTACGTGATTATCCCGCCGCCAGAAAAGCTGCTGGAACAGCTATGTAGCCGTCTGCGTCGATCTCAAGTTCGCTGGCAACAGCTGGGGATAAAAGGGCGAATTGAAGCCCTGCAGCAGTGGAAGCAAGCCATAATGTCACGGCGGGATAAACTGACTGAAGCTTTGGTAAATGATACAGGAAGATTGTCAATCTCGGTGATGGAAATTGACTCATTCTTCTCAACCATTGACCGGTGGTGTAAATTAGCGCCTTTAGTGGAAGAATCTGGAACAGACACAGCAATTCCTTTTATTAAATTGCAACAAACAGCGGTTCCTTACCAGTTGGTTGGGGTGATTAGCCCGTGGAATTTTCCGCTGTTGCTTTCGACAATTGATACAATCCCAGCATTGTTAGCAGGTTGTGCTGTCGTTGTCAAACCCAGTGAGATTGCTCCTCGCTTTATGACACCGCTGTTGACAGCACTCAATACAGTCCCAAAATTACGCGATGTATTAAGTTTTGTTGAGGGATCGGGGGAAACGGGAGCTGAACTGATTGAATATGTGGATCTTGTTTGCTTTACTGGAAGTGTGGCGACGGGGCAAAAAGTGGCACAAGCAGCAGCTCAACGCTTTATTCCGGCTTTTTTGGAATTAGGAGGGAAAGACCCGGCGATCGTTCTACCATCAGCTAATTTGGATTTAGCAACCTCGGCAATTTTGTGGGGTTCTGTGGTTAACACCGGACAGTCGTGTCTCTCAATTGAGCGGATATATGTTGCTGATTCTATAGTTGAAGAGTTTGTCGAACAACTGGTAGTTAAAGCGCAACGCCTCAAGCTTGCTTACCCTACAGTTGAAAGCGGAGAAATTGGTCCGATTATTGCAGAAAAACAGGCAGCGATCGTTAACGAACATCTGCAAGACGCTGTGTCTAATGAAGCAGTTATTCACTGCGGCGGTGAAGTGGAGAATAATGGTGGAGGTTGGTGGTGTCGTCCTACTGTTCTGACAAGAGTCAACCATTCTATGAAGGTAATGACTGAAGAGACATTCGGACCAATTATGCCTGTTATGTCTTTTTCTACGGTTGAGGAAGCGGTGAACTTGGCGAATGATTCAATTTATGGACTGAGTGCTGCGGTTTTTGCTGAGTCGGAAGTGGAAGCGTTGGAAGTTGGACGTCAGATAGATGCGGGTGCTATCAGTATTAATGATGCTGCTCTGACGGCTATTATGCATGAGGGAGAGAAAAATTCCTTTAAATTTTCTGGTATGGGTGGGTCGCGTATGGGACCAGGGGCGTTGAAACGGTTTATGCGGAAGAAGGCTTTTTTGATTAAGACTAAGGCTGTTAATGATCCTTGGTGGTTTGAGAATATGGAGTAATGAACCGCCAAGGCGCCAAGAACGCAGAGAGAAAGAAGAGAGATCTTGTAGGGTGGGGGGGCATCCCGGCCGGGCGGAAAAATTGGGGGGCGGGGGGCGCCCCCCCAAAAAAAATAAAAAATAT
>CAXTSI010000103.1:0-14968 GCA_964246695.1 uncultured bacterium | reverse complement strand
CATCCTGCCCGCCCGTCCTAAAAATGGGCGGGCAGGATGCCCACCCCACAATAAAATTACAAGTGTGATGCATTCAATTGAGAACCGCTATAGTCTGGCAATCAAGCTTGTATGTAAAGGAGATTTGCAATGTCTACTATTCGAGAGGAAATGCCTGTTCTTGTCCGCCACGAAGGAGATTGGGTAGGTACGTATACAGTGGTTGATACTGAAGGAAAAATTCTCGACAAGCATTTTTCTCATTTAACTTGTCAGTTTCCTGAAGATGGTCCCTATCCCTATTACCAAATTAATCGTTACAAGTGGTCTGATGGGAAACAGGAGGAGCATCAGTTTCCTGGAACTTATGGGGACAAAAAGCTGTGGTTTGACACCGATCGCATTCAAGGAAAAGCTTGGGAAGTGGACGATTCTACGGTGATTTTGTGGTTTTCTTATAAAACCATGCCGGAAATGAGTTTATATGAAATGATTCAGATCAGTCCTTGCAATAATTATCGCGCTCGCACCTGGCACTGGTTTAAAAGCCATCAAATCTTCAAGCGCACCCTGATCCAAGAAGAAAGGTTAAGATAAGACTATTTTGGAATAGCTAATGGCTAATGGCTAATGGCTAATGGCTGATGGCTGATGGTAGCAATTAACAATTAGCAATTAACAATTAGCAATTAGCAATTAACAATTAGCAATTAGCAATTAGCAATTAGCAAGGTATAAGGTATGGCAAAATCTGACAAAATAAATTTTTCTACTCCTAGTGGTTTTCCAGAATTTCTTCCTGGCGAAAAGCGTCTGGAGCTATATTTGCTAGATACCATCCGTAGGGTTTTTGAAAGCTATGGATTTACGCCTATAGAAACTCCTGCTGTCGAACGTTTGGAAGTTTTGCAGGCAAAAGGTAATCAAGGTGACAACATTATTTATGGGATTAATCCTATTCTGCCACCAAATCGGCAGGCTGAGAAGGATAAGGCAGGGGAAACTGGTTCGGAGGCGAGAGCTTTAAAGTTTGATCAAACAGTTCCTCTGGCGGCGTATATTGCTCGTCACTTGAATGAATTGACTTTTCCTTTTGCTCGCTACCAGATGGATGTTGTTTTTCGCGGAGAACGAGCAAAAGATGGTCGTTTCCGTCAGTTTCGTCAATGTGATATTGATGTGGTGGCGCGTCGTGAACTTAGTTTGCTGTATGATGCTCAGATGCCTGCAATTATCTCTGAGATATTTGAAGCAATTAATATCGGTGATTTTCTCATTCGCATCAACAATCGCAAAATTCTTACGGGTTTCTTTAAGTCAGTGGGGATTGAGGAAAACAAAATTAAATCTTGTATTGGTATTATTGATACATTGGAAAAAGTCGGGGAGGCAAAAGTCAAACAGGATTTAGAAAAAGAGGATATTTTAGCAGAGCAAACTCAAAAAATCATCGAATTAATTAAAATTAACGGCACGGTTGACGAGGTATTAGATAAGCTCAAGCACTTGGCTCAAAGTATCCTAGAAGCTGAAGAATTTAGTATTGGAGTTGCGGAACTAGAGACGGTTATTGCTGGGGTTCGCAATCTCGGAGTTTCCGAAAATCGTTTCTGTATTGATTTATCTATTGCTCGCGGTCTGGATTACTACACTGGTACAGTCTATGAAACAATCCTAGTCGGACATGAAGCTTTAGGCAGTATTTGCTCTGGCGGTAGATATGAAGAATTAGTCGGGGTATTTTTGGATGAGAAAATGCCTGGTGTGGGCATTTCTATTGGCTTAACTCGCTTAATCAGTCGGTTACTAAAAGCTGGGATTTTGAATTCATTAGCCGCCACTCCAGCGCAAGTGATGGTGATGAATATGCAAGATGATTTAATGCCGATTTATTTAAATGTGTCTCAAAAGCTACGTCAGGCTGGAGTTAATGTTGTCACTAGTTTTGATCGGCGACCTTTAGGTAAACAACTGCAACTGGCTGAAAAACAAGGAATTCAATTTTGCGTGATTATTGGTTCTGAGGAAGCAGCAGCGCAAAAGTCTTCTCTCAAAGATTTGAAAACACGCGAGCAAGTAGAAGTACCACTGGAAAATTTGGCTGAGGAAATTAAACAGAGATTAGGGTAATTCAGTTCAGTAATATCATGTCCGTTTGATTACTTATTAAAAATCCGCAGCGATCGCAACGATAGTGAAGCGAAGTAATCGCCGGCGTTTGGAAATTGCTTCACGGAGTTCGCTGCGGACTACTGTTCAACCGGACATGATATTACAGCACCATTAAACCGTAGGGGCGCGGTTTCCGCGCCCTTACAATGTGGCTGTACATCATAACAACTACCGGATTTGATATAACTAGTGATAAATAACCTGGTTTAAGGAAATTCGTGATGTCCACTCGCGAAGCGATCGTTCCCAAGGGCATGGAAATTCTCTATGAAAAATTTCATTATTGCCCTGGTGTTAAAGTTGGTAATACTTTGTATATCTCTGGACAGGTAGGCAGAGATGAAAATTTGCAAATTGTTAAAGGCGTAGAAGCCCAGTTTGTTCAGGCTTTTGAAAACGTCAAAAAGGTGCTGGATGCAGCAGGGGCTACCTTTGATGATGTGGTAGAAATGATTACTTACCATGTCACTGGTGCTGGCTTAGGGGAATTCCAAGCTGAAGCAACTGCTTTTGATCAACCATTGCATATCATTCCATTTTTACAATTGTTTATGCAAGTAAAAGACCGCTATTTTACTAATAACTATCCTACCTGGACTGGCATCGGCATTACTGGTTTATCTACACCAGGGTTGATAGTTGAGATTAAGTGTACAGCTGTTTTGATCGCCGATTAAAAGACGAGTGCCGGAGTGCGGGTTTAAACATTCACACTATCCAAAAATTCGAGTAATGCCTTTGCAATTTCTTCTGGTATTTGGTTCATCATGCAAATAGTTCCGTTTGAGAACTCGACAACTTTACCATGAGGAATAGCTTGAGAGAGAAAATATCTATCTTTTGCTAGTGCTAAACCCAATCGCTCAAATTCTTCCACATCATCAATTCCCCAGAGAATGAGAGTTGGACATTTTATTAAACTAAATCTTTCTGCAGCCTCCATGCAGTAATTTCCCACAGCCCAAACTGCATACAAAGGATAGCCGAAGCATTTCAAATCATCTAAAACCCATCGATGATTTAACTCAGCAGAACCTACATACCTTGCACGAGCTAACCATCTTTCCATCAAGTGCGAACCATCTTCTTTAATGACGAAACCTTCATTAAATCGCTTCATTAAATCGACTTTTCCAGCTTCACCAAAACCAGCCACATTACATAAAATTAATTTATTAACACGTTCTGGATAAGCTACTGCTACTTCTCCAGAAACAAAAGCTCCTGTGTGGTTTCCCAGAATGTTTGCTTTTTTAATTCCTAGTTGATCAAATAACGCGATCGCTGTTTTGGTGTAGTCTGCTACTGAATACAATCTTGGTGGTTTATCAGAATCGCCAAATCCCATGAGATCCATCGCTATCACACGGTACTTTTGCGCCAAGATGGGCATTAATTCCCGATATTCGTCACTGCTACGGGGGTTCATATGCAGTAGTAAAAGTGCTTCTCCCTCACCACCAATTCTGTAATGGATTTGCCCATCTTCGGTATCTAAAAAAGCCCGCTTGATAGCTTTACTCATTTGAACCTCTCATCAATTTAGTCATGACCCCAGTAAATCTTAACGTGACGGGATCTTTAAAATTTCCCGCGTCTGTGCTGGCGTTGCTACCTCTCGACCAAGTATACGCGCCATCTTCACAACCATTTCTACTAGCTCACCGTTGTGCGGCTTACCAAAGCGAGTATAAGGGTAATCACCGAGTCCAATCCCAACGTGTCCTCCTAGTGTAATTGCCCACGATGCCAAAGGCATGACATCTCCATTCCAACACATCACTAACCATTGAGCGCCTTTGGGAATAGAATCTATGGCAGCCTGCAAGTTAGGGAGTGTTGGTAGAATGCCAGTCGGCATAATTTCTCCGGTGAAGACAAACTCCCAGAATGTATTCTGTGACAGTAGTCCCATCTCTTGAAAACAGCGTGCAGTACGAATTTGTCCTACATCCCAGCAAGCACAACTAACGAAGATGTTGTGTTCGTTTAGTATCTTCAGTTGCTCCCGAAGATGAGCGCGGGAATTACTATAAATTTGGTCGTATGTCTCAAACTGCTTTACTTCCGGGTTCCAAAAGTCTACGTTAAAAGAGCCAAATTCTAGAGGAACCATGTCTACTCCCAGTGCCGGCTCCCCTTTCGCTGCTAAAACGTGTCCGACACGTTCCTCAATACTTCCTTGTGTTGCTACGTAGCCAAGGGTAGGATCGACAATCAAATCCGTTTTTTCGCGAATTCCCTGAATCACTTCCAGATACAGTTCTACCTCGTTAACCCACTTGCCACTCTTTGGATCGCGCCCATGCCAGTGAAAAATAGAGGCTCCCGCTTCCCAAGCACGCACCGCTTCCCGAATAATCTCCTGTGTAGTGTATGGAAAATTGGGATTATCCTTACGATAGTCCATGTCATTGCAGCGACATTCAATAATGATCGGTAATTCGCTGTTCATGGTCTGCCTCCTGAAATAAGCTTTTTTATCCGCTTTCGGTACTACCCTGTCAGAAAATTTCCATAACTCTCGCGCTGTTGAACCGATAAACAGTCAGTTATGTTTTATTATGAATGCGATCGCTTATCTACCCGTTGTTCTTTTTATAAATATTTATCATTGCACACTAGTACACGATGGCGGAAATAAAGCGGACATACCCGGAGGGAAGCCCAACGGGAAAGCAGTCGCCTCTGTCGGGAAACCCGACAACATGCGCGCTGACTCACCGCTGCGCGTCTACAGAATTCCTAGAAAGCTTGCGTTGCAGGCTTTTAGATTGCTTCGCAACGCGAGGCAGCTTCTCAACTCCAGTGGTCGCCGCTGCGCGAACGAGACGCTTCTCAGTAGCACCAGACGCTTCCCCGAAGGGGTACGCGATTTTTAATTTTTAATTTTTAATTCCGCGTAGCGGTACTAGTGCGATCGCCACCCCATAACCCCCTCACAAATTTCTCAGTCAATTCTGCCCCGAATAACTGCACAAAATGCAGGAATCATACAAGTGTAAAACATGAATTCAAGCACGTACAAAAAATTAGTTGCAAAACAGTTTGCTCAAAACTTCAAATCAGCTATTGAAATCGTCGAGATTCCTATTCCCAAACCGACACTAGATGAAATTATAATTCGTAACAAATTTGCTGGGATCAACGCTGGGTTTGACACCTTAATTTGCCGAGGTGATGTTCCATACATTAACTTAACTCTCCCCTTTGATTTGGGTGTGGAAGCGGTGGGAGAAGTGGTAGCAGTGGGAAATAATGTCAAAGATTTCCAAGTAGGTGAGGCTGTAGTCACTACCAAACGTGGCGGAGGGTATGGTGAGTATCAGGCGATCAATGCCAACTTAGCATTCAAAGTGCGTGAAGCGACGCCAGAGATATTAACCTTGACGCCTACTGGTGTATCAGCTTTGGTTGCACTGGAACAAGTCGGGGAAATGAAAAGCCAAGAAGTTGTTTTGGTAACAGCGGCGGCGGGTGGAACTGGTCATATTGCGGTGCAACTGGCAAAGTTAGCAGGTAATCATGTCATTGGTAGTTGTGGATCGGATGCGAAGGGACAGTTGCTGAGAGAGTTGGGATGCGATCGCATCATTAACTACCGCACAGAAGACCTCAATCAAGTCCTGAAGCAAGAATATCCCAATGGTGTTAATCTAGTTTTCGATTGTGTGGGTAGACAGGTTTTTGATACCTGCCTGGATAACTTGGCAGTTCGGGGACGTTTAGTCGTGGTAGGGTTCATTTCCGAGTATGTCAATAATTTTGAGCAAGTGACACAACCGCGAATTTATCAAAAGCTGTTTTGGAAAGCAGCTTCGGTGCGGGGATTTCTCATGCCTCTTTATAAAGAATATATGGTTGAGGCACGCGATCGCCTCTTAAACCTGTTCTATACAGATCAGCTAAAAGTTACCATTGACCCTACTCAGTTTAATGGAGTGGAATCCATTCCTGCTGCTGTCGAATACCTGCTCAGTGGTCAGAATTGTGGCAAACTAGTCGTTAGATTTTAGTTATTAACGCTCTTTTATTACTCTCGCTCCTATTAAATTTGAAACCCTATTTTCAGATTAGTCCTTGTTATGCGGTGAGTCCTGCCCTGAATTTCGGTTTCACTCATTCAGGATCTGGCGATCTTCGTAAGCGTCATCTTTATCAAGAGTGTTTATTCTGATATCTTGCACCAAGGTCAAAAACCGGGTTTCTTGCAAGTCGTTAAGTCTGGAACCCTTAATTTATCGTTAAGAAACCCGGTTTTTCTGGTCTTGTTGAGAATGGTGCAAGATGTGAGTATTCTTTTTCAGCAGTTCTAATTACAGTTTACCTAATTGATGACACGCCCTAGCCTTAATAAACAAAAATTAGCAAGGATTTCATAAATTCCAAGGGTTAATAATATTAATTTGGCAGTTGATAAAGTCATCAACATTGCGAGTAGCTATTTGTGCGCCATTTGCCAGACAGATAGCTGCAATTTGAGCATCAGATTGAGAAATCGGCTTGCCCATCCTCTTTCTATTTGAAGCGATTTGGGCAAAATATTCAGCTGCTTTTTGATCAAAAGAGAGAATCCGTCCTACAAATTCCTCAACAAACATAGCTTGAGCAATTTCTCTTAAAGATTGGCTACGTTTACCATCAGGTAAAATGGCGATGCCATAAAGAATTTCTGCTTGAGTAATACTTGTTACAAATAAGTCAACTTTAGCTTGTGTGGCTACCCAGTTTTTAACCTTCTGTGAACCTTGTGGCTTCATTAGTTCTGACAGTACATTAGTATCAAGAACTATTTTCATACAACGGTATCTTCAAAACTAGGTATCGTTCTAATAGGTTCTCTGGTAATTTCCGGTAGTTCAAAATCACCAAAATCCGCAAACCGTTTTTCTATGGATGCAGCAAGGTTATTATCTGATAATAGTTCTGGAGCTAATACACTTTGAAGTATAGCTTTAATTTCTGCTTCAATAGTATGTCCATGCAGGCTTGCTCGTTGTTCTAGGAGAAGAGCTATATCTGGTTCTAGCGAGTGAATCGTGATATTAGACATAGGGTGATTCGGAGCAGCTCCGCCTCCGGTCAATAAGATTTAACTTAATTATAATTTCATTTCTGAAGTCATCACATGTGTCGAGTCTCAAAATAAATTTCCCCACGAGATGCGCAACCCTCTAAGTAAACATAAGGTACAAAGTGACAAAAGGGACGTTTTTTACAAAACTTCAAGTGCGATTCGTTGGTAGCCTAATTCACAAGCTACTGAAGTAAATACGCCCAAAACTGTGAAAATTGGGTGAAGCAGTGGAGCCGTCGTGGTAGTCAAGGTGTGGAGGCGTGATAGTATTTAGAGCAACAAGAAGAGCGAAATTTGTGTAGAATCACGCAAGTGACTGCATAAGGTCATTTTTCAACGCCTGAATAGACTTCGTTTTCTCGCTTGCTAAAGCCATATGACCATTTAAAGTGGGTACTACTCACATGAGTATTATATGGCTCGCTCATCTCAAAGCGATATGCGTAATCGTGCGGAGCGCGAGTAGCGCGATCGCACCAACTGTAACTCACCACCGTTGCAGTTCGTAACCATACCAGCCTGGAAGTAGGTCAATAAGCGCGATTGCCTTTCTTACCTCACTCCTATTCTTCATCTTTCAGTTCCGCTAAAATCCGATCAAGCCTGTCGTTAGTATCCGAAGCTTGCTGAATGTATCTCACACTCTGTACGTTCGCTCATTTTTGAAGGGCAAGGGGAATTAATACCTGACTGTGTAAGGTTTCAAGGTGATTGTGGAGATCCTAAAACCATCACCTTCAGTTGAACTTTCGAGAAACCAAAGAAAAGTAATTCCCCTTTGATCTGACAATCTTTTCATCACAAACGGTGATTTAACTTACAGAGATTGAAGCTGATTGAGGAAGTTTATGACCTCCTGATATTCCTCAGAGGATGTACTCTCCACTGCGACTAAAAGCTACAGTATTAACATTAGACTCATGCCCAGTGAAGGGATTGCCAATAAGGTTGCCTTGGGTATCCCAAAGTCTTAGAGTTGTATCGTCACTAGCACTGATAATGTACTCTCCACTAGGACTAAAAGCTACAGATTTAACATTAGACTGATGTCCAGTGAAGGGATTGTTTGTTTTTGAAATTGATGAACTTCCTCGACTACTTTTCCGATAATTGTCCCTAATCTCAGATCTTGCACCAATCCCTAACGAATAGAATTCGCGGCTATACAAACCAAGTCCCTTCGGGTTCGCAGTCCCCTACGGAGGGTTTCCCTCCTTCTCCCAATTCCTCGCCGCTGACGCTCCTTCGTCGCTACCGCTTCGCTAACGCGAACAGGGCTGTCTCACCGCCTACGCGGACTCACGGAAAATCAAGGGTTTGAAACCCGCGTACTGCGAAGCAGAAGCCGTTCGCGTTAGCAAAGCGTTAGCGACGTTAGCGAAGCGGTAGCGATAGCGAAGCGTTAGCCGGTACTCCGGCGTCGGGACGAGCGCTACTGAGCGTCAGCGGCGAGGAATTGGGAGAAGGCTAGGCGGGTTTTGTCTGTGTAGCCAAGCCAGCGCGAATGACGGCTTTCCCTCCGTAGGCGACTGGCGCGCACCTGTGTCGCCAGGTACAAGATGTGAGTAATGTGACATCTGTAAAACATGAATTCAAACACATACAAAAAATTAGTGGCAAAACAGTTTGCTCAAAACTTCAAATCAGCTATTGAAATCGTCGAGATTCCTATTCCCAAACCGACACTAGATGAAATTATAATTCGTAACAAATTTGCTGGGATCAACGCTGGGTTTGACACCTTAATTTGCCGAGGTGATGTTCCATACATTAACTTAACTCTCCCCTTTGATTTGGGTGTGGAAGCGGTGGGAGAAGTGGTAGCAGTGGGAAATAATGTCAAAGATTTCCAAGTAGGTGAGGCTGTAGTCACTACCAAACGTGGCGGAGGGTATGGTGAGTATCAGGCGATCAATGCCAACTTAGCATTCAAAGTGCGTGAAGCGACGCCAGAGATATTAACCTTGACGCCTACTGGTGTATCAGCTTTGGTTGCACTGGAACAAGTCGGGGAAATGAAAAGCCAAGAAGTTGTTTTGGTAACAGCGGCGGCGGGTGGAACTGGTCATATTGCGGTGCAACTGGCAAAGTTAGCAGGTAATCATGTCATTGGTAGTTGTGGATCGGATGCGAAGGGACAGTTGCTGAGAGAGTTGGGATGCGATCGCATCATTAACTACCGCACAGAAGACCTCAATCAAGTCCTGAAGCAAGAATATCCCAATGGTGTTAATCTAGTTTTCGATTGTGTGGGTAGACAGGTTTTTGATACCTGCCTGGATAACTTGGCAGTTCGGGGACGTTTAGTCGTGGTAGGGTTCATTTCCGAGTATGCCAATAATTTTGAGCAAGTGACACAACCGCGAATTTATCAAAAGCTGTTCTGGAAAGCAGCTTCGGTGCGGGGATTTCTCATGCCTCTTTATCTTGAATATATGGTTGAGGCACGCGATCGCATCTTTTACCTGTTCTACGCCGACAAGCTAAAAGTTGCCGTTGACCCAACCGAGTTTCAGGGAGTAGAATCCATTCCTGCTGCTGTGGAATACTTGCTTAGTGGTAAAAATTGCGGCAAAGTAGTCGTTAGGTTTTAGTTTTTGTTGACAAAATTCATTAATTATGTATAACAAAAACAAAATATGTTTTGCACCTACGGTCGTTTGAGATAGCGCCCATTGGGAGAACCGAGAATTTGACCTCGATCGTAAATCAAATTACCCCGCAAGAACGTACTCTTGACCCGCCCGGTCAACTCCAAACCTTCAAACGGCGTATAACCTTGCTGCGACTGCGACTCAGCTGCACGGACAACAAAAGTTTCATTGGGGTCTAGAAGTACCAAGTCGGCATCATACCCAACCGCGATGTCGCCTTTTTCCAACAAACCAAAGCGCTGTGACGGGTTCCAGCACAACAACTCAGCTATGTGATTGTACGACATACCGCGCTTGCTGCCTTCACTGAATACACCAGAAAGTAAGTATTCTGTGCCGCCAAAGCCAGCTTTCGCCAGCCAAATATTGTTCGGGTGTTTGAAACTTCTTTTCTTCTCTGCCGAACAACAGGCATGGTCACTGACAATCCAATCAACCTGACGGTTTAGCACTGCCTGCCACAAGTATTCCACATCAGCGCGGGGACGGATCGGCGGGTTGACTTTTGCCCAGGTGTCACTAGCTGTATTGATATCTAGGAGTAGATGCCCAACTGTTACTTCGCGTCTGAAGTTGATATGGGGAAAGGCAGTCTGCATGATTAGGGCTGCTTCCATCGCTTTTTGGGAACTGAGATGCAGCAAGTTGATATTGACACAATTCGTCTCGTATGCTAAGTAAGACGCAATGCAAATCGCCAACCCTTCGGAATGAGGCGGACGGGCGGCACTGTAGGCAGAAAGCCCAATTAATTGGGAATCGCGCTCAACAATTTTGGTATAAGCGTTCAAAATATCGGCAACCTCACAGTGCAGACTCAGGCTGATGTAATCTCGCGCTGAGGGGTAGCGCTCCATCAACCGGGTTAAGCCACGCATGATAAATTCAAAATGGGCTAAGTCGTATCGTTCCTCTTTGTTAATCATCAGGAACAGGTTTTGGTTGTCAGACAGACCATGCAAACCATAGCTGCCGTAGAACATGAAGATTTTGAACGAGGAGACTCCGTACCGATCGAAGAGCATCTCCATTTCATCGATATGCTGGTAACTAATCGGTGCAATATGGTAGCTATAATCTACGAAAAAATTGCCCTCTGACAACACCAGTACCTCTGGAAAAAAATCTTTGTAGTCGCCACCTTTGTTTAAGTAATACTGACCTGTGCGGATGTAATTTAGACTGGTAGTAACGCCTCCCATGGCTGCTGCTTTACTTTCGGTGAAGGCGTCTAAAGACAGGGGTTGATAGATACCGATGTGCATGTGAGCATCAACTACACCTGGAAACCCCAGCAGGTTCTTTGCGTCGAAAACCTCTCGGGCAAGATCGGGGCTAATTTCGGGTAAAATCTCGGCAAATTTGCCATCCTTAACCCCTAAGTCGAGTCGTTCAACGGATTGCGCCTGAGGACGAACTACGCGAACATTTTTGATCACTTTATCGAATACGATCGCTTCAGGCATGATAGAGTTACAAACCCTTATTTTCAGATGAGTAAAGATTAAATGAGTATAGAACCTAAAGTATTGATTTTGGGAGATGATATCAATACCGATGATATTATTCCATTCAACCATTGCACGAGTTCAGATCCAGAGCATTTAAAGCACTACGCGTTTGAATATCTCATTGGTAAAGGGAATCTCCTGGGTTACGAAGTCATAGAAGCAGGACGCAACTTTGGTTGTGGTTCCAGTCGGGAACACGCCCCAATTGCCATCAAAGCAGCTGGAATTAAAAAAGTCTGCGCCCGTTCTTTTGCTGAGATTTTCTATCGCAACAGCATCAATATCGGTCTTGCTTTAGAAATAATCGCACAACCCCAAACCGATCCGGTGGTACAGGCGATCGCACAAGAGGGGGGTCTGATTCCCTTTAACCAAAAGCGCAAACAAGGTCAAATCCGCGTTCTCAAAAGTTCCACCCTCTCTAGACCAATGACTATGGTGGAAAAACTTTTGGCTTGTGCCTCCGGTAATGCCTACGTACAACCGGGAGAGACTGTTTTTGCCCGGATAAATCTCGCAATGTCCCATGATGCCTCTGCCGGACCAGTTGCTAAACTTTTTCACAAGCATTTTGGGGAGAATGCAAGGCTTTGGGACACGAACCAAGTTGTTTTGGTAGCGGATCACTTTATTCAAACGAACGAAGTACGGGTAGACCCCAGAGCCCAAATTTTACATCAAGAAATGGTGCAGTTTGCCCAGAAGCAGGGTTGCCACCTACTCGATGTGGTTTCGCCAGGGGAAGCAATGGGTATTTGTCACGTTCTGCTGCCAGAACTCGGCTTTATCCATCCCGGGATGGTTGTAGTTGGAACTGATTCTCATACCTGTACCTACGGAGCCTTCGGCTGTTTTGCTACTGGCGTGGGACACACGGATATGGCGAATGCTTTTGCCATGGGGGATATTTGGATCGGGATACCACCAACCTTACTATTTGTCTTAGAAGGAACTCTACCCAAATACCTGAGTGCCAAGGACATCATTTTATTTATCCTTGGTCAAATTAGCTGTGATGGTGCCACGGGTAAGGTGATGGAGTTCCGAGGTAGCATTATTGACAAGTTGCCCATTGAAGAGCGCATGACACTTGCGAACATGACTGTTGAGTGCGGAGCCGTGTGTGGTTTAATGACCCCAGACGAAACCACCCGCGAGTATGTCAGAAGCCGCACTCAGGTTCCATTTGAAGAATTCACCAGCGATCCTGATGCCCAGTATGAAAAGATTTATCAATTTGATTTGAGTCATTTAGCAGCTCAGGTAGCTTGTCCTTCCAAACCAGACCAAGTAGTGGAGATTAGCCAATTGCCAGATGTGCCAATTACCAGAGCTTTTATTGGCTCTTGCACTGGAGGCAAGCTGTTCGATCTAGCCCAAGCTGCTGAGGTTTTAAAAGGTCGTCATGTTGCCCTGGGAGTGGATATGTTTGTAGTGCCCGCCTCCCACGAAGTGTACCAAAAAGCTGCGGAGTTGGGCTACCTAAAGATTTTTGAAGAAGCTGGAGTGCAGCTACTCAAATCTGGCTGTGGAGCTTGTATCAATGCTGGGTTAGGCGGCTTGCGTAAACAAGAAACTGGGATTTATGCTACTAACCGCAACTTTAAAGGACGAAGCGGCGATCCGAGTGCGAAACACTATCTGGCGTCTCCACGAGTAGTAGCGATTTCAGCGGTGCGGGGGAAAATTAGCGACCAGATCGAGTCATGATGATAGTTCATTGTTCAGATACTTCAGTATCGAGTTGGCTTTGAAAATTAGAACTTTCTCCACTCTTGATTACAAAAGCGACCAACCACGGACTAATCAAAATAATTATTAACATTCGGGTTAGCTGCATTGCCAGCACTAGACCAACGTCACCGCCTAGCTGTATAACAGTGGCAATCATTGCCTCAAGTCCCCCAGGAGTGAATCCTAACACGGCGGTAATAGTATCGACTTGTGTGACTAGGTGGAACTCATATCCAACTCCTAGACAGCAAAGAATTAGGGTAATCACCAAGCCTACCTCAATTAACACTGCTTTCAAAAGTTTGCGAGCAGTTCCGGGATCAAACTTTAGACCAATAGAGAGTCCAACTAACAACAATCCTCCAGCATACAGCCACTGTGGTACCTGTAATTGGTGCGGCCACCCCCAAAATATCAAGAGTCCTACCAGGAAGGTACCCAAGAAACTGGATGCGGGCAGGCGCAACCAACTTCCCCCCCAAATTCCTATAACACAGCACACCGCTAGCACCAATAGATTCAGGGGCATCGGTATTGACAGGTAGCTTGCTGTTTGAACCGTCGCTTGGGTCACTGGGTTGTCAGGAAAAAGCCATCCAGCCGCAGGTGGTACAAGTAAAACCACTAACAATAGTCGGAGATACTGGAGTACAGCAATTGCGATCGCATCAGCTCCCATTTCTTCACCGATGGCAACAATACTAGAGGCAACACCAGGGATGAAAGCCAACAAACCCGTAACGCGATCGATGCCAGCCCAGCGCCCTAACAAATAGCCATGAAATAAGCTCAGGCTACCTGTGATCAGAATACATACCAGTAGAGGTATAGCATGGGTTATTGCCGTGCTTAGTGTCTCAGGGGAGAAGCGAACGGCAGTGGCTAGACCGATTAATGCCTTGCCGACGACGATAAAATTGGGAGGTAGCGATTGGGGGCTGCCAAGTATGGCTGCATAGGCAATTCCCACGATCATTGGACCAAGTAGCCAACCTACGGGAATATGCAGCCAGTCGAAGATTAAGCCAGCTAAGACTGCAATGGCTAGCGGCACAGTAATCTTTTTTATTTGAGCAATTACCTCTGGTCCTGATGGAGTGATTGATTCAATTTGCATCGCTGTCCTAGTACCGCTCCCTTGGAATTAAAAATTAAAAATTAAAAATCGCGTTCGCGTAAGCGTTGCGGTAGCGACGAAGGAGCGTCAGCGTCTCGAAGAGAAGCGTTGCGAGCGAAGCGAAGCAATCTAAAAGCTTACAGCATCAGCTTTTCGCGCTATGGGTGAATGGTTGCTTTATTTCCGCCGTCTTGTACTAGTATATTGGAACCTGAGTTGAGTTCTCACAAGCTGAAAACTAAGTTGTCTATTTTATGATAATAATTTTGCAGGTACAATGCTTCTTAAGATGGCAGAAGAGTCAGAGAATACTTTGAAAGTTGCTCATCAAGCATTTGAGCATTTCACTCACGGTCTAGCTACAGGCGAGTGGAACCAGTTTGTAGATATGCTGACGGAAGACTTCAGTTTCTGGTTTCCTACGGGAAAATTCCACGGGTTGAATGTAGGAAAAGACAAAGCTAGAGCTTTTTTCCAATACGTTTCTGAATGCTTCCAAGGCGGATTGACCCTCACCCTAGACCGCGTTACCAGCAATGAGACAACGGTTGTTTTTGAGTTCCGCGATCGCGGAATTTTGTTAGGAGAACCTTACAAAAATCGGATAGCAGTTTCCTTTGATGTGCGTGAAGACAAAATTTGCGGCTATCGGGAGTATTTTGGCAGCGATGGCAAATCAAATTGAATTTTTGTTCTCGTTAGTGGGGAGTGGGGAGTGGGGAGT
>CAXTSI010000102.1:0-20725 GCA_964246695.1 uncultured bacterium | reverse complement strand
TAACAACTAACAACTAACAACTAACAACTAACAACTAACAACTAACAACTAACAGATAGTTGTGTTTATTTACGCCGACTTACTTAACTAGAATAATTAACTACCGTTGGTTCAGCAGGCTGGACAGTGTGCCACTGACTATTAAGCATTTTCTTCGATGGCTGGGTATGCTCAGCAGAGGCTTGATTAGATGCAAGCGTTGGCTCACGACTAGCAGCTAGCGCCAGCCATTGGTTGTAAGCTTGACGGGATTCTACGGACACATCCGCCTCCATCACGGCGAAGTAAGTACCACTAAATTGAGAATCATGCAGCCGATACTTACCCACACGATCCGGCGTTAAATTCAAGGTAATGGTACGTTTGGGAACCATATCTTGCTTTAAACGGAACTCAGGGATATAGAAACCATGAAGAACGTCTTCTGCATGTAACGCTAAGCTAACAGACTGATTAACCGGCAGATGCAATTCGTTACTGGTGACATTGTTTGGATAGCGGAAAGACCAAGCCCACTGCTTAGCAAAAACCTCAATCACTTCCCCAACAGGTTTGCTGTCGTTGCTGACATCAGCAGCGTTAGCAGGTTCTTCCATGTGCAGATGCACTATCGGTGTCAGACCCTGAATATTGATTTGCTGATAAATGCTGAAGCTTTTCACTGCGAGCCATAAAACCAGTAGAGTTGGAACCACTGTCCAGAGGATTTCTAGCTTCGCACTGCCTCTAGCTGGGTGACCGTGACTCCAGTCACCCTTAGGTGCCCGACAAGTGAGCATCGAATACGCAATCACCCCAGTGATCCCCAGGAAAACGAACGTTCCAATTGAGGACAGAAAGCTAAATATCTCATCGACCCGTTTTGCTTCTGCTGTTGCTTGAGGCGGCATCCACGAGTATGCCTGCTGTCCGACCCAACGACTGGCAGCAAGAATCACCGCTATAAAAGCAGCCAATAGCAGAGAGTTTAAAATTTTCCTCATAAAAGCTTCTGTAAAATTAATAAACTGTCTTGATGCTGCTTGTGAGGTTACTTTAGCCGCACGTTGGGGTTTTCACCATTCCTGAGCAATTGGGCAGCAGTGTTGTGCACCCCAAAATCGTCTCCGAGATGAGCTCCCAGCGTTCCTTGGACGTACATGATCCCCACGATCGCAATGCCTACCACCAAGTAGATCCAGTTCACCTGCAGAGGAGCGCCTTGATGCCACTGATAGCGCTGGAAACCTCTCCACACGGTCATGGCAACGATGGCAGCCAACAAGAAGATCCCACCCAAACCATGTAAGATCATCGTCAGACCTGCCCCCAATCCCCAAGGACTCTTGATATCTGTAGGCGGATTTGCCAGAATGATCTCGAAAAAACCTGCCGCTACAGTAAAAAATGTGACGATCGCACTTGCTAGCAGGTTGTACCAGCCGACATCGAAGAAGCCCTCACGTACAGCTGGGAGGGCTAAAAATCTGAATATCGGTTTTTCTAAGGGAAAAAGTTTTCCTGCTATGTCAAAGGTGATGGCGATGATGAACAGACCTATAGTAAGATGCACCAGATTCGGATGAATTGGGAGCTGGTAGGGCAGATTGTTGGCGCCCAGCTTGAACCCCCACGCTTGGATGTGTTGTGAGTTCATTTCAAGACCCCTTTGTTAATTGCTTCTTCTACTGGCTTTACATGCAACCCGTATTCCCAAACCAGTTGAGTTCCCAGATACACTTGGAAGCACACTAGGCAGAGCAAAAACATTGATACACCCAAGTAAGCTGGCGGTATCTTTAACGGGTCACGGCTGCGAATCACAAAGCGCCATGCTGTAATGGCGACGACAATCGCCGAAAGCGACCAGCCTGTTATCGTGTGTTCATTGAGTATCGGCTGGGCTGCTTCGTAGGCTTGTGCCAGCCCTGCTTCAAACTGACCAAAGATGACGGCGACAAAGATCGCAGCCGAGGCGACAAACATGTTCCAAAAACTTACCTCGAACAAACGGTGGTTGTGGCTAAAATAGCCGATTACGTCGCACAAGAAAGCAAAAAACACCATCGCAATTACAAAATGGACGAATTGAGGATGGAGGGGATCGGGGTACGGTAGATTAGCTTGATTTAGAGGTATCGGCATCGCTTTCTCCTGACTTCATCCAGACACCATAATTCTGATAACAACGACAACATTCAGCTTATACTTGTTGAAAACTGCTCGAGCCTGGACTGTTTCTGGGAGACATCGCCAATGACGCGTTCCCACCCAATTGCAAGATGGCAAGAGGGGATAGTGCCTACCTTTGCACACTGTCTTGCATCCTTGCCCTCCTAAAGCGGTTACTTATGCATTCCAGTCTTTCTACTAACTATTTGCTTATAAGGGTATCAATACAAATCTATCTCAAGAGTGATATAGAAAAAATCATAGCATATTGACAAAAAAACTTTAATCTTGTATAAGTCTTTTTAAATTGATAGCAGTAGATAAATTACATAGTGAAATCACAAATAATTGAAACCAATGCAACTCCTATAATTAAAATAATTTCTCCTCGTTTTTATAATTTGAAATTAATTCAATTTGATAATGAAATTTCGTTATTTCTTCTGAAGTGCGATCGCATGCTGCACTGCAAGTCCCGACAAGTACCCTACAGTAGCGCATCGACCAACTTGACGATATGCGATCAATCTCTTCATGCCAGTGGGCTAATGTAACGACGCTGGTAGATTCTATTCCCACAGAGTACATCGAAGGAATGCTTACACTGGCAGACTAAAAGCGGCTTGAGAAAATGCTACGATGACTAGAGGTGGTGCCAGTTAGTCACCCAGAAAAAAACTAACTTCATGAATTTCAGCAGATGTATAATAGCAATAGCTATGAGGAAAGTTCAATGTTTACTGCTTATTTAAAGAGTGGAGAAATCGTCCATATCCCGTTAGAGGATCTGGACGATTTTATTTATGAAAACAAATACAAAATTCAAACTCGTCCAATACAATTTAGAAGACCACGACGGCGAGATGTACCTAGCAATGATACTGCTGCTGCTACTAGCAGTAAATAATCACGGTTACGTCATATTTCTCAACCTCAGATCCACCAGCCTCTAGCTGCTCAATGGTAGCAGCAAAAAATGTGTTGAAATAGAGGAATTTCCTGTACTCTGTCTTGGGGTCATCATCATGTCGGGGGATGTATTCCTCTTCTTGACCCAATTCAACATAAACATATAAACCTTTTTGCCTTACGTATTGAGACGCGAGAATTCCCCTATCTTCGACACTGCAACCCTAGGAGATTCCCATGCCAGAAGTCATCGAAATTTATGACGATCGCATGCGTGCGCTCGTGCGCCCAGATGCCCCACTCCAGAAGATTGCCAGCGGCGCGGTCCATAGCGAGGGTCCCGTTTACTTTCACGAGGACGACAGCATTGTGTGGAGCGACGCTCACGGCAACTGCTTGTGGCGCTGGAGTGCCAGTGATGGAGTGAGCGTTTTGCGGCATCCGTCCGACTATCAAAGCGGTAACTATCGCGACTTGGAGGGTCGTCTCGTCGCTTGTTCGTCGGGTAAGCGTGCTATTATACGACGCGAACACGACGGTCAGTGGAAGGTTTTAGTAGACCGTTACCAAGGTAAGCGCCTCAACAGCCCGAACGATCTGGTGGTGAAGCGTGACGGTACGATCTGGTTCACTGACCCGCCTTATGGACTCACGGAACCAAACCAAGGGTACGGCGGTGAGCAAGAACAAGACGGATGTTTCGTGTACCGCTTCGACCCGGCGACTGGTGAGATCGATGCTGTTGTGACGGACAGAAAGCGCCCCAACGGACTCACCTTCAGTCCAGATGAACGTCTTCTCTATGTGTCGGATACCTCTGCCTTCAATATGCCTGATGGGGATCATGATATCCGCGTGTACGAGGTCGTGAACGATCGGCAGGTGACGAACAGTCGCGTGTTCGCAGTTATTGAGCCTGGTCAACCCGATGGGATGCGTGTGGACGAGCATGGTAACATCTTTACTAGCTCAGAGGATAGCATACAGGTGTACGCGCCCGACGGCACCCGTTTGGGAAAAATCTTAGTGCCGGAGACAAGCGCTAACCTCACTTTCGGAGGTCCGGGACGCGATCGCCTCTTGATTACGGCAGGCAAATCCTTATATGCCATCGACCTCAACACCCGTGGAGTGCAATAGCCTTGACGGCACTATTAATCGTAAAATCTTGATGGACTTGAAATCACAAAACGTTCTACGATAGCCAAATTCAGGGAGCAAGGTAAAAGCTGACCATGATTTACAAATTTGCTATTGGCTTCGCGCTCGCCTTTGTATTCGCCGCCGCTAGTAAGATATCGTCTAATCTGCCAGAACTCGGTCCCAGCCTGCTTAGTTCACTCAATACTGTGTTTCCTGGCGGAATCCAAGGTTGGATGCTTTTACTGCTGAGAGTTGGCGTCGGCGTGTTATTCGTGCTGCACGGCTATCCAAAGATAACGCATCTTCGGCAGTGGGCTGATGCTATGAAGATGCCGATCTTTCTTTGCTTTTTATCCGCGCTGTCGATGTTGGGCGGCGGAATTTGCCTTCTTCTTGGATTCCTTACACTACTGGCAAGTGTAGCGATTCTAGGCTCAATGGCGTTCGCGATGTTTTTAGAAATATCACAAGGGTTGCCTTTTGTAGCTCAAGATCCATACTTAATTCCGGACGATCAGTATCAGGGTCCAAAAGGAAAAGGCGAACCGCCAAGCTGGGAAAAGGCTTTTATGTACTGCTTAATGCTGATTGCGATCGCAGTTTTTGGTCCTGGTGCATATTCGCTGGATGCTCTGATTTTTGGACGGTGATGAAATTGCGGCGTCGATGTTTTGCTTGGGTGAGCAGTTCAGACAATGTCTGGGCGGCTTCATCTGCCTCGTAGGGAGACCAAACCACTGCTTCAGTTGATGCAAGTTGTGCTAGCAGTAAGTTTTCTGACTCTGTGTTATCCAGTGGTTCTAAAGTGCAGCCTTCCTCCTTCGCCACTGCCAGCAGCAGAAAATGGATGAGGCGCAATTTGTCTTGGTGTGATAGTTGACTGACAGCAGGTAGCAGTTCATTTAGCGGCATATCGCTACTTGTGGGCTTAATGATAACTCCATGTTAGGCTAGCAACAAAGGTAATTGAGGCAAGGTGCAATGAGTCAACTTTTGACCTTGGAGTTGAATGATGAAGTCTACATAGCCATGGTGAAGCAAGCTGAGTCTGCTGGAATATCCCTAAAAGAGTGGGCAATGGTTACTCTTCAGCGTCAAAGTGAAATATCGAGTACCGATAACTTGCTATCCGAAGAAGAAAAGCAAGCAGCTCGTGAACGGTTCGAGAAGCATTTTGGTGAAATCAATCTTGACTATCCCATGGAAGTGGATAACGAGAGCATTGATGCTGATTTGGCACGAGAGTATGCCAATAATCATCAGGAGACTTAATGCTTCTGGACACTTCGGGATTGCTGTGCCTGCACTATCAGACAGAACCTTTCCATAAGCTTGCTTATACTGCCTACAAAAATGCTACTGTTCGGCTTGTGCATAACTATATTGTGGCTGAGTATGTTGCCTTAGCAAATGCACGTCGATTTCCACGCTTGAGTGTACTGACGTTTGTCGCTGACCTTTTAGATAATCCTGATATTGAGATGATTTGGGTTGATGAGCAATTGCATCGAGTAGCAGTTGACCTTCTAATCGCACGACAGGACAAGAGCTATTCTCTGTGCGATGCTGTCAGTTTTGTGCTAATGCGTCGGCGTGGTATCAATGAGGCATTAACAACTGACCGACACTTTGAGCAGGAAGGCTTTCGGCGTTTGCTCCTACCCCAAACTTAATGCACCCTACTTATGATCTATATTGACTGCGGAAGATCGTGTTTAACAAAGGAAAAAGTTATCTGCTACCGACCGACTAAGCTTTCTTTACTGATCGCCTAAATTTTTACTATCCAACTTTTCCTTTGCTTCAACGGTTGTAACCTCAGCAGCCTGGATAGTATCAACACAGAAAAGAATATTCATGGCAATCACCTACGGGCTGGTAGCCGATCGCCTGGTAGATGTGGTTAGAAGTTGGGTTTGCTTGGTCAGTAAACAAAAAACAGTATCGATAACCAAGGTTTAAGTAAGGTCTGACTCAAAGCCGCTACGCAATTACTGCCATAGCCTTTTCTTCGGTGTTCTGGCGGTGTGTACACCAAACCGACCCTAGCACCGTTGGGTGTTATACCAACACGACTTGCCATTGAGACGGGAGTTTCATTCTCCCAAAGGTAAGCCGTACCCTGTTGCAAATGGCGATCCACCAAGCGTTCAACTGACTCAACACTACCCAAAGCTTCCACCGCAAAGGCTTCATACCAATACATGAGTTGTTGGCGATCGCCCGACTCAGCAAGTCGTAAATAACCCAGTGTATGGGAAATCGGCTGCACCTGCTCTAGTTGAAAGGCACGTAGCGCCATTTTTATTTGATAAGATTGACTAGTCAGAGAATACCATACCTCAGCAAAAGCCTTTGCCGAAGCGGTAGGGGCGTTAACTCCAGGCAATAACTTTTGGGTAAGGTGCAGATGAGGGGCGATCGCTTCCACCGCCCTCAAATCGTTCACTTGTGACAATAGCAACGCCTTCCGTGGTATTCTCATCGCGACTGCGGCAATATCTCCGTCGATCTCTACAGTTGCTAGATAAGGCTTTTCCTTGAAACGTTCAGGATGATCAATCAAGGCGTTACAAAGTCCAAGCATCACGTTATGCAATGCTTCGTGATTCAGCAAGTAATCTTTCACCCGATCGGAAAATTGACTTGCGTCCTCAAACTTATACAAATCGCAGCTTAAACTCATACATCAAATCCACCCTACCCTTACGTAACATCGCAGGATCTAATCTTTCAGTGGTATTGCAAGTCATTAATATCACCAACTTTTGATGCATCTGGTATCCAGATTCATCAATAACGCTCTGGTATAAAGTACCATCCAACAAACTGAGAATGTGTTCCGTTTTGTTACTGTATTGCGCTACTTCAGATGCACGATCTTGCGCTAAATTATCAGCCTCATTAATAATAATACAAACCTGCTCTAAATATGTTGGTGGGACAAAGTTAGCGATCGCATCGTGATCCAAAATAAAAATTACATACCCTAAAGGCACAAGAATTTCTTGTGCTACTGCTTGTGTCCAAGCGGTTTTACCTGTACCCGGTTCTCCATGTACCAAAACTGCTAGCTGGTTTTGAGTAAGAATCGCTTGCTGTACTGTGTCGGTAAAGCTTTGAATATCTGGCGGAAAACTGCTCAGCGGATATTGGCTGTGAACCTTGCCCACGCGACTTTGATATCCACTCAGCATCACTGCTAAGTCGTAAGTTGCTTTGTTAATAAGTGGCGCTATATTTTTTGCCATCAAAGTATATTGTCGTCTTCCCCTGTCGTATGGGTTAATTTGCAGCCAAACGTCGTGCTTAGACCAGTAAGCATAAACTGTGTGGATAACGTCAAGGCGCTCCCAACTCACAAATCTTTCTATAGGGTAATAAAAATCTCTTTCTAAATAATACTGAGTAATAATATCAGGACAACCTAACAAACTTAACACTCTTAATACAGTAATTTCTTGCAGTCGGTGAAGAACGTAATCAATCGGAATGCTATTACGATTGACAAATTGGACGATCGGTGTTTCCGTACTCAAAATTTCTTTGTAACGGTAATCTGGGTTGAGAGGGTCTGGTGTAATATAATTCCAGTATTTTTCTACTTCGTAACGAGTGTTATCAGATACAACATTCAAGAAATTCGCCCACCAAGCATAATTATTTCGACCCAAAGTATCGGCAATGTTACTTGCTAAATTTAAACTTTTTTGAGTTAATTCCTGCGTATCTTTACACAATAGTTGCCACAGAAACTCCCAGTCCAACTCCCGGTGAAATGGTCGCCAACCGCTTGATAGTAAGCTTTGACGGTTAGTATTTGCCGGAGTGCCTTCAGTATTTCGATAAAAGTCAAATTCCATGTTTTCAGTTGTATAGCAGTTATCAGTCCTTCTTTAATGGTGTAACACAGAATATTACAATATTAAGATCTGTGTCAAGTGTTTAAGTCAGTAATATTGATGAAATTCATACCCTGTAATAGTTTGTCCCATTACCCATTACCCATTACCTATTACCATTAATTATTTTCAATAGTTTTGCTCCGGTTCCGGCTTAAGCTTTTAGTAGAAATAAATAGGGGTGCTATACCTGAACCCGAAATAGAGCGCGTTTCTACCATGACTCGTATTATTGTCATTACTTCTGGTAAGGGAGGTGTGGGTAAAACTACACTCACAGCCAATCTCGGCATGGCTTTAGCCAAGATGGGGCATCAAGTGGCACTAGTTGATGCTGATTTTCACTTGAGAAATTTGGATTTGCTGCTAGGACTAGAAAAACGTATAGTCTACGGTGTACTTGATTTCTTGGCTGGCGAGTGCCGCTTAGAACAAGCTTTGGTAAAAGATAAGCGGCAACCTGGTTTAGCACTTATGCCAGTGTCACAAAAACGTACCCAAGATGTAGTAACTCCAGAGCAGATGAAGTCACTATCGAACGCTTTGGCACAAAAGTATGACTACGTACTTATAGATAGCCCACCAGGTATAGATATGGGGTTTCAGAATGCGATCGCCCCTGCTACTGAAGCAATAATTGTTACGACACCAGAAATTCCCTCAGTTCGTGATGCCAACCGTACAATCAAGTTGCTACAAGATCAAGACATCAAGCACATTCATTTAATTGTTAACCGTATCAAACCTCTAATGATACAGCTTTTTAAGCTGATGTCGGTACAAGATGTTCAGGATATTCTAGAAATCCCCCTGATTGGGGTGATTCCTGAAGATGAGAAAGTTATTATTTCCACCAATTGTGGCGAACCTTTAGTATTAGCGGAAAATCCATCAGGAGCTGCTATAGCTTTGAGTAACATTGCTCGCCGAATAAAAGGTGAAACAGTAGAATTTCTTGATCTTGAGTTATCCGATCCTAGCATTTTGGACACAGATGATACTATCGACTCAGTGACTAATTTTGTAAGTTCATGTCCATATTTGTAAATTGCACTTACCTGTGATTTGAGAACCAGAACATATAAGCGTTCTCCAGAATTGAGGCGCACCCATTGGATAGGGTGCGCTTTTACGAGAGTACGGCATCGCACAACTTAATGCAGTTCAGTTCCATTGTTGCGAAGCAGGTAGCGATCGCTGATTAACTTCAACACCACCCTACCTATTTCTGGGTGTGTTCTCTCAATCAAAGGTTGGACCACAACACCTTCCATTATACAATCTGGACTGAGTAAACTATTGGCATTGTTGAAACCAAACACCGCCTCCCAACTGTAAGCACCAATATAAAGGACAGGGACTCTGGGCAAGGAAAACTCTTCGCAAAACGCTACAAAATCAATGTAGTTGAGGAATTGGCGATAGCGACGTACAGCAAATAAAGCAATGCCAATATTGCCATTTTTCAAGCCGTACTTAATATCCTGTACACCATAGATTTCTCCAAATACCTGTATTCCTGGTGGGAGTTTTTGCAAAGCGGTATTTTCGTGGTAAGCACGAATGTAAACAAGATTCTTATTTGTCTCGCTATTTCTCCAGAAGTAATTGTGGCTACCGATGTGTGTGACGCCATCAGCATCAACTAAAACGGTAAAGTTAGTTCCGTGCAGTTTCTCACACGCCACTACTTCTTCGCCTTCAATCAGCACATCTTGATAACGCTTCAGATTTTCTGGACTAGGGAATTTGTAGTGTCCAATAGGACTTTCTATTTCTCCACTCATCCCTAAAGGAATTGGGTATTCGTACTTGGTTACACCGAAATATTCGCTATAGTCATCCCCAACATTTCCTGTAAAATTCTCATCAACGGGAATGAGCAACCCTTCTGAAAAAATGCCCCGCAGTTTAGCAGCACGTTGAAACCCTTGTAGAATACTCGTTTCTCGTTCCCATGCGATCGCATGGGAATGCAGTCTTTGGGGCTGCTGCCTCATTGCAAGCAAAATATGGAGGCAGCAAGCAGCCCGCCAATTAAGCATTCCCAGCAAGAGTGCTGGGAACGAGAACTTTTGAGTGAGCAAGTCACTTATAATTTGGTTTGCACTCGTTATGCAATTCTTCATCAGCATTGGCGAGAGCAATCCATGCGGCTGTGTCTACAAAAACTTTCACGAACGCTTACTCGAACCGCTTTGGTGTGCCGTGGGGATAGCGTAATCGCCATTCTAAGCTGGTTCAAACTGACCTCAAAGCGATCGCGCTGCACCAGTACATTAAAGAATAATTAATCAGAGCGTAGGCGCAGCCCGCCGCAGGCATCGCCCGATCTTGTAGGGGCGTATTGGATTGTAGGGGGGCTCTTGCCTTGCGCCCCTACTCTTGCCACGCGGTAGTGGATTTCCCGTGCCTGGGAAAGCATTTGTGAGTCGTTTGTCGGCATGAAATCAAGGTGGCTGATTGATAAAGCCGTGACAAACTTTCAGCGAGAGGGAATGCGAGCACAGCATCAATACAGTTATATTTGAATATGACCCTTTATGTCAAACCCCAACCAATAGCCTCAAGCACTGAACAGATATGCAAATCATCCTCAGTACACAGCAGAGCCAAGTTCTTGAATCCCTGTCGCAGCAGGGTGGGTACGCAACTATTGAAGATGCAATTGACACAGCTCTTGTTCTACTCGCTGACGAAATAACACAGCAAAATTCAGAAGAAACCCCAGAATACCTAGCTTGGGTCGAACAAACACGACTCAAGATTGAAGAAGGTGTACAGGCAGCAGAGCGAGGTGATGTAATAGAAGCAGACGTGGTGCTAGCTCGATTACGCAGTAAGGTGGAAGCAGCCAGAGCGGCTTCAGCATGAGGTATCTACGGATTACGGCGACCGCCGCCAGCCGAGACCTGGAAAGAATTTCTGAGTATTTTCTCGAAAGGAACGTCGATGCAGGTGATCACTTCGTACAAACCTTCAACCAAAAGTGTCAACTCCTTGCACGTTTCCCGTATATCGGCAAGTCCTACGCTCGACTAAGACCTGGTTTACGAGGACTTTTAATGATGGATTACATCGTATTTTATCAAATTGTTGAGGATAATGTCGAAATTCTGCGTGTTATCAGTGGATATCGCGATTTGCGGAGTGTTTTTCCGAACAACTGAATGCCACGCCTTTCTTGATTACGAATTATTTTGACCGAAGCAAATCAAAGGTAGCAGGTTCCCCTAAATTTATTTATGGAAAACGAAAAAAATGTCTGATCGAGACACGTAGTGCGAGAAATACTACGTCCTCAATTAGGCCCCTAAATTTATTTATGGGGTTCTTACTTTTGACTTTTGACTTGGAGCGAAGCGACTGACCTGCTTTTCAGTGCAAAAGCATTAACTAGCAGCTGCTATCTCATCATTAGTGTCTTCCCGATCATCCAGCCCAAATTTCTTGTATAGTTCGCTAATAGTCTGAGGTTGAATTGTTCTCGCTTTAGCCCGATTGAGCGCAGTCAATAAACGAGTCGCATTTGCTGGAGAACGGAGCAAGTAAAGAGTTTCTATCAAGCTTTCTAGTTCAGCTTCAGAAATTAGGACAACATTTTTGCCATCTTGTCGAGTAATAATCGCTGCTTCACCAGTTTGAACAACCTGATTGCAAAGTAGGTCTAAATTTGCCTGAGCATCAACGTATGTAATTTTGGTTGACATATTTTAGAACTCCAACAGCAATATTCTATACATTTTAAGTATTTTTTACTTGTAGTGATACCGTGCTTTTAGAAAATCAATTCGGTCATCACTAACCAGATAAACAATCCGATGTTCTTTATTCAGGCGGCGCGACCAAGCTCCAGAATACTCATATTTGAGTGGCTCTGGTTTGCCAACGCCTTCAAACGGGTTTCGCAGAATCTCTCTCACCATTTTAAGTACACGGAGTGCCATTTTGCGGTCTGTTTCAACCCAATATTCAAGGTCTTCTAAAAACTCAGCTTGAAACACCGCCTCACGTTCACAATTAATTTCACCCTCGGCACTCATGCAACAAAACCTTATAATTTATATTTTAAACCTAATGTGTTTAGACAAGAGGTTGTAGGTAGAGTAGCGTTGGCGATCGCGGCGGCTATAGGGAACACCAAGAAATAAATTGTCCCAAATTGTAGGGGCGGGGTTACCCCGCCCTTACGAATGATACGATTGATCAGTCTATGGTTGTCCGATTTTATTTTCTGGAAGTCCCGAAGTCTTGCTATTTAAAATTTTTGTATAAATAAATACATTTTATCTATGTACGCATTGATAAAATACATTAAATTTTTATTAAATACTTAAGCAAGTATGCCTTATGTTATATATTTTTTCTTGAGATTTTATTCTCTAACTGTACCATTTGGTAAATCAAGATTAAATTTTGATTAAGTATGTTAATTTTTTATGAACTATGTTTGTATAATTTCAACCTGGCTTTGCCGATAATCAAAAAAATATTCTTACTCAGTCAGCTGGAAACATTTTTCCTCTAAGCTAGTGGGTGAGATAATATCATCAAATTGGGAGTATGAAAATACGAGCCAGTCTTAAATGAGCGCTATCGAACCGCTTGCAGAATGCCTCGTCTGTTCTTTTATTCATTGGCGATCAATAGCAAATAGTATCTCCTGGAGAAGAAATGGATCTGGCAAAAGCATTTATGAGCGATAAAAAGAAGCAATACTCTCAGCCACCTCTAATTTTAGCAGTGGAAGATGACGATGATAACCTGCTGCTGCTGAGTTATGCTCTTGATCCGCTAGACTGTAGACTCATTTGTCAGAAAGACGGGTTAACAACAGTACTTGTAGCAAAGGAGTATCAGCCAGATTTGATACTACTAGATATTGTGATGCCCGGTGTTAGTGGAATCGATGTGATACGTTGTCTAAAGCAAGAACCATTAACTAGAAATATCACAGCGATCGCGATTACAGCACTAGCGACTACAGAGGACCGAGAACGTATACTAATGTCAGGCTTCGACGATTACATCAGTAAGCCTTATATGATTGAAGATTTAGAGGCTATAGTCAACCACTACCTTTGCAAAAAACCGAATCCTTTATCAAGAATAAGTCTATAACTCAGAGTTTTCATTGTCGTTTTTATGAGATGAAGTCTTGATCCTATTCTTGGTAATTGAAGCATTAACGCGAACATTAGGCGGATCGGTCAGAAGAGCAATAATCCCAGTGCGACCCGTTTCCAGTGTGGCATCACTCAGTAGATCCACTACAGAAACATGCAAAATCTCTTCTATCAGTGCCTTAATTTTAGGCTGAATCGCATCATCTAAATCAGAGTGAACCTGCTGTGCCAGTTCTTCTCGACCTGTTTGAGCTAGTAATTGCTCCGGTTGGGTGATCGAGTTTTCCAACAATACCACTAAATTTTGCTCAGAAAGTTGGCAGGTTACTTTACTCGGCTGATGTCCAAGATGCTCACGATATAAAGCTTGAATACGCTGTGCTAGTGTTCGTTCTACTTGACCGCGGGTTGGAGTTGTCGTCATCTGTATGTTTTTGTTTTTTCTAAAAACCTAGACCACCTTCAATAAGCCAGAGACAAGCCAGAAAGCCCAGTGATGAGTTATGAATTTTTAACTCCCAACTTTTTCTTAGGGTTTTAACCCTAGGCTAGCCTTACTTTTTGACTTGTCGCTAACAGTGTCTCTATCTAAAAATCAGGATTCATCAATCACTATATTAAATAGTAGCCGCAAAAATAGCTGGAGAGCAAGATCCTAATGCAGTATTTTTCATAAGTATCTAGGAATTTTTTCAGTATAAATACTAAGTTATTTTTATAGCAAGCCGAGGAATAAAACACCCGAATCACAAACGATCGATGACCAAAAAATCAACTTTGCTTCGGTAGTAGCACAGTAAACACACTACCTTTACCTAGTTCAGAGAACACATCAACTCTCCCTCCGTGGGACTCAATAATGCGGCGCGATAAATGCAGTCCCAACCCACTACCAGAGCGTTTATTTTTACCTTGGCGAAACCGTTCAAAGAGTACTGCTTGATCCTCTTGCGCAATGCCATACCCAGTGTCTTGTACCTCAATTGTGACGCACTTTTTATCCTTGAGTGTAGATTTTTCCGAAATGCGAATGTTTATACTTCCTGTGTCTGTAAACTTGATGGCATTTCCGAGCAAGTTACTGACAACTCTTCGCAGTTCCAGGCGATCGCCCATCACGAAACCAGCAGTTGCATCACTTTTATCTAGGTTACTCGTGTCTACATTCACACTCAAGTCCTTTTCACTAGCAAGAGGACTTAGTTCTTGCACGACTTCAACAACTATCTCTTGCAGATTGCAGCTTTCAAATTGCAGAGTCTTTTTGCCAGCTTCAAAACGGTAGACTTCTAGAAGGTTGTTTACCATGACTAACAAATTTTGGTTGCTACGAATCATCGCTGCGATCGCCTGTTTCATTTCCGGCGAAATCTTGCAAAAAATTTCTTGCTCAAACAAATTGAGCATCCGATCTGCCGCAACTAAAGGAGTTCGCAAATCATGAGTCATCCGCGAAACAAAGTCCTCTCGCTGGCGTGCCATCTTTTGTTGTTCGTCAATACTGTGCTTCAGGCGCAGTAGCGATCGCACCCTTGCCATCAGCTCATCTTGATCGAATGGTTTGCGAATAAAATCGTCTGCTCCCACATCCAAGCCTTCCACAACGCTAGCTTCGTGAAAGGCTGTTAACAGCAAGATCGGAATATAAGGTAGATCCGGGTTATTACGAATGCGGCGTGTCACCTCGTAGCCATCCATTCCTGGCATCATCACATCTAGCAGAATCAGATCGGGTGGCGCTTGTGCAACTTGCTTGAGAGCATTTGCACCATCAGCGACTAATTCAACTTCATACCCTTCCACCTCTAAAATCGTCTGCAGCAAAATCAGATTATCATTCGTATCATCAACAGCTAGAATACGTTCTATTTGAGAGTTTTCGGCTACTAACATAACTTATCAGCTATTTTGACAAAATTTATAGTTTTACTTGTTTGTGATTAACTTGAAAGCTTGCTATTCCTCATCTCCCTTGATACCTCTAGCCGGAAGCGAGGAGTCTCCGGCTGCTTCCAGAACTTTTTTTTTGACGCCCCAGTAGCCCATGCTTGCTCATCTTTACTTTGGTACATTGATGAAGATATTTGACGTGGTAGTTCAATCGTAAAGGTTGAACCCTCACCCAATTTACTTTCAACTGTGATTTTGCCGCCCATCATCTGTACCAGTGCATTTACAACTGGCAAACCTAGACCGATGCCAGAATATTTGCGAGTAGTACTTTGATCGACTTGCCGGAAAGCTTCAAAAATATGTTTTATATCTGCAGGACTAATGCCAATTCCCGTATCGCAAACTACTATTAACACTCGATTTCCTGGCATTTCGCTCACATCAATGCCGATACCGCCCGACTCTGTGAACTTAATCGCGTTTGAGAGTAGGTTTACGAGAATCTGCCGCATCCGAGTTGGGTCATTAAACACTATAGTATTCTGCAACTGGCTTTGAACCCGCACACACAAGTTTTTGACGGATGCTTGGGAACGCATTTCTGCTACGGTAGCATTTACCACCTTAGATAAATCAAATATTTCTGGCTTGATATCTAAGCGTCCTGCCTCTAACTTGGAAAAATCGAGAATTTCATTTAGTAGCGTCAGCAAATGCTTACTATTGTTTACGATCCGATCCACCATATCTCTTTGCAGATGCGTCAGTTCACCGCACTTAGGACGCAACAATAACTGGGAAAATCCAATGATGGCATTCATGGGAGTCCGCAGTTCATGAGACATAGTTGCCAGAAACTGTGATTTTAACCGCGATGCTTCCATTAACTTCAGGTTTTGCAACTCAATCTGTTGCCGCTGTACCTCTAGTTCTTGATTCTTGCGAGTTAATAGATCATTGCTTTCTCGTAATTGCTGCATCGCCATACCTACCTGCATTTCTGCTCGGTAAACTCGAACAGCATGCCGCACGACCTGTGCTAAGATCTCTGGGGATAACCTAGACTTGGAGAGATAGTCTACTGCACCTGCCTTCATCAGTTCCACAGCTATTTGTTCATCCCCTTGACCTGTTAAGACTATGATGGGGGATTTGACTCCTAAAGAGTGTAGCTTTTGAATTAGGGTCAAGCCATCTTGGTCTGGTAAGCGATAATCGAGGAAAATGCAGTCATAAAAATTACTACTTAGAGCAGTAATCGCACTTTTAGCGTCACTTACCTCTGACAGTTCTATCTCAACACTTGCCTTAGTCAGAGACCGACGCACTGCCATGCGATCTACTTCGTCATCATCTACGACTAAAATTTTTAGCTTTTCTTCCATCACTTTTGAATTTTGCTATTAAAAGGATTTTCATGTATGACATTCTTATTTTCCAGGTATATTTCTATAATTTTTGTTGTTTTAAGCATTAATGGAGCAATTTTATATTTAATTTTATAAATTATTTTCTAGTATTACAGATAAATCACCCCAATCACAGATTATTTCAGATTTGAGCGGACTGTCTTTGCCCAAGAATTCTCTTGCAAGTGGCTAAGGCATTTCGCATAATGTCCAATAATTATTCAGCGTTGCCATTAGCTCAATAAAGTTATTGAAAGTTACAGGCTTAAGGATATACCCTGCTACGTTCAAGTTGTAAGCTTCTACTCGGTCTTGATCTTGGTTTGAGGTCGTCATCACCACCACCGGAGTTGCTTTTATTAGAGGATCTGAGCGTAGTTCCTGAAGGAATTCGATCCCGCCCATTTTAGGCATATTTAAATCTAACAAAACTAAGCGTCGCTCTGCCGGAACTTCAGGAGGCTGATCTTGGTGGCTGCGCAACATTGTCAATGCCTCGATTCCATTAGTTGCGACGTAAAGCGGATTGGTAATGTTTACTTTCTTGAATGCCCGCCTGACATTCATTACATCAACATCGTCATCCTCCACTAGTAATATGTTAATCACTTTTGCCGCCATTGGTTAAAGTTGTATTCGATTTTTGCTTTTAAAGGTTACTTGATTAAAGTATCCTCATCAAGACAAGTGCTAATTGCTCTTAAATAATTAGCAATAAGCGAAGGAAGAAATTACGATCTGCCAAAGCAGACAGAGCAAGTCTACACTGGTTTAAAACACCGTGTTGCCCTTGATCACGATTTTAAACACATGAGTTAACGCCGTCTTCACCCATTAGTCAGACTTACACGCAAATTTCAGCTAGTCCGCAAGTTGGAACTGTTTTACTTTCGAGGTTGCTTGGGCCAAGTAAAGCGGAAAGTGCTTCCTAATCCTAGCTGAGACTTAATGGTAATTTTACCTGCCTCTGTTTCAACGATTTTCTTGACGATCGCCAAACCAACTCCCGTACTTTCTTTCCGATCTCGGGCTTCTAGTGTTTGAAAGATGACAAATACCTTATCGTGATACTCAGGGGCAATGCCAGGACCATCATCAGATACAGCAAATTCGTAGTACTGTCCTTGGTCTTGCACAGAAATCTTCACGTGACCATCCGATCGCGTATGGTGTTTAATGGCATTACCAATCAAATTGGTGAACACCTGTTGCAAAGGTATTCGCTTGGTCATCAGGGTAGGCATTCCTGATTCGATTTCAATGGTGAAAGTTTCTGGAGGCGCAAGTGAGTCAATAACCTCCAGCAGCAGTGCGTTAACGTTCACCATCAATGATGGAGTTTGGGTACGCCCCACTCGTGAATATTCCAATAAGCCGTTGATTAAGGCTTCCATTCGGTGCACTCGTCCTCGCAACAAGCGCATCTGGTGCTGATTTTCTTCGGGAAGTTGATCTTTGAGATCTTCTTCAATCCATTCTGAGAGGCTGGCGATCGCCCTTAAGGGTGCCTTGAGGTCATGGGACACCACGTAAGCAAACTGGTTAAGTTCATCGTTACGTATCTTCAACACAGCTGTTGTTTGCGCCAAAATTGTATTCACATGAGTTAGTTCTTCTGCTCGTTGTTTGAGAGTGAGTTCAGTCTGCTTGGTATAATTAATATCCACACAGGAACCAATGTATCCAGCAAAACTACCATCTGAATTAAATCTGGGAGTGCCTTTATCCAAAATCCAGCTATATTTACCATCAAAACGTCTGAGGCGGTACTCCATTACAAAAGCTTGCCTGGCATCAAACGCTGTCATGTATATATTTAAACAATGCTCTAAATCTTCAGGGTACACCGACTCTGTCCAGCCGTTACCTAACTCTTGTTCCAGTGTACGTCCAGTAAATTCTAGCCAGTTTTTATTAAAGTAAGTAAAGAGCTTGTCAGGACCGGATAACCAAATCATCACCGGTGCATTTTCTGCCATAGCGTGGAATCGTTCCTCGCTCTCGCGTAACGCTTGCTCTGCCTGCTTGCGCTGCGTAATATTTTCAAACGCAATTCCAATACAATTATTAGGCAATGGAAATACATTAATGCTGAAAAAGCTCCCAGGTATGCTTTCATCGCCGTAATAAACGCACGACTCCTCTATCTCTCGACCAGAGATAGCAACAAGAGCGTATCTTTCCAGATCTGCTCTGTTTTCATGAAGCATATTGGGAAAACATTCAATGATTCGTTTACCAAGGTTGTCTTCAAGAGATACTCCAGTCAGTCGGGTTGCAGCCGGATTGATTGTAACTAACCGGAAAGAGGTGATATCATTAAGATCTTCTAGTTGCCACACAATCAAACCGAGTTGCATTTTCTTAACAATGTCGGCATAAAAGATTTCTGGCTGTAGCCGCCCTTGTTGTTCACTCACCTTTAGTTCTTCCTGTTGGCGTACGCCTTTTATCTGCGTTATCGGTTCTACAACGCGTTGTTCTTCTTCTGCTTTGTTTATGTCTGTCTCAGCAGAGTTAAATCGAATCATATCTTAATTATTGTAAATAAATGTAACCTTTTTTGAGATTAATTTATGTTTACCATTTAGTTTTAGTTATTAGCAATGATTTACTGAGTCAGGAAAAGTTATTTCTTTCTCACTTTCTGAAGTAAAAACTCACATTTCCTGACTAGAAGCTATTAATCACATCAATACGTTGATTCAAAGTGAAGAGATTGCCTCGGGAGTGGTTAAAAGCCATAATTGCTATAATGATATCATAATCGTTTAGAAAATAGCTATATATCGCAGGCAAGATATTTGTCAGGCTCATCTGACGGTAAGAGAGGAAAGTCCTTATTTCTATCGGTGGATGTAAGTTTGATAAAAGATCATCTATCTTTGGTTTTGGAAAATAAAAGAAAAAAACTTGCAAAAGGTCAGCTCTCGACAGATGCAATTAGGAGAAAGTAAGTAAGATGAGTGAAATTAGTATCGTTTTAATTGAAGATCATGACCTGACGCGAATGGGGCTAAAAGCGGCATTACAGTCCAATACCTCACTGCGAGTGATTGGGGAAGCCGCAAATGCAACCAAGGGGCTGAAGCTTTTGGAAACTAGTAAGCCGGATGTGGCGGTTGTAGACATTGGCTTGCCTGACATGGACGGCATTGAACTGACTCGCAAGTTCAGACAGTTCCAAGTAGAAAGTGGGGACTCGACAACGAAGATTCTTGTGCTGACAATGGACCATACAGAGGATGCAGTACTTGCGGCTTTTGCTGCCGGGGCGGACTCTTATTACATGAAGGACACAAGCATCGATAAGTTAACAGAGGCGATCCAAGCAACTCATGCTGGTAACTCTTGGATTGATCCGGCGATCGCCAATGTGGTGTTACAGCAGATGCGGCAAGGCTTGCCCCTTAGCCAGCAATCTGATAAACCCAAAACTGTAAAAATTGAGGCTTTACCGTCTGAGTACGAGCAAGTTTTGGAAACTTACCCACTGACACAACGAGAACTGGAGATTTTAGAGTTGATTGTAGCCGGATGTAGCAACGGGCAAATTGCCGAGAAACTTTATATCACAGTTGGTACAGTCAAAACCCATGTTCGCAATATCTTGAATAAACTTTGTGCAGATGACCGTACCCAAGCTGCTGTTCGCGCCTTGCGTTCTGGGTTAGTGGCATGAAGCTCAGATGATTTTGGCGAACTAGCTCGAGTATTGTCAATCATGGTCTATTCTCAGCAATCGGAATTATCGGGCACACATTAACTTACAAATCAGGGGCTAGACAAAAAAAGCTCGCACAGGCAAGCTTTTAGGTATTAACTATGAGCTAAACGCTGGTTTTTGCCTTTGACCAAACGCCATTATCGTTCTCAATAGTATGAATTTCTTCGGCACCGGCACTTTCCATCCCTCTATTGGTATTCTCCGGTGCGATCGCCTGGAACTTCTGCCATCACTAAGAACTCACCAGCTTGTAAGCGGGTTTGGTAGATAGCTGCTTTATCTTCTGGCATTCCTAACGTGGTGAGAACGGATACCAGACCTGCACCTGCACTACCGGCGATCGCTCCACTTGCAGCTCCCAGCAACACTGCACCGATAGGACCTGCGGCTACAATCGGACCGACCACTTTAACCTCCTTTTGCCTTGCTTTTAATTAGAAGAGGGGAGTGGGGAGTGGGGAGTGG
>CAXTSI010000101.1:0-21009 GCA_964246695.1 uncultured bacterium | reverse complement strand
AACAACCAACAACCAACAACCAACAACCAACAACCAACAACCAACAACCAACAACTAACAACTAACAACCAACAACTAACAACTACTCAAACCGCCTAACTTCAAATCCTCGCAACCCCTCTGGTTCTTCGTACTTCACCACAACATCCTTCACCATAGCAGCGGGTGGTCCTTGGTAACACCAACGAATCATCTCTTCCACAACCTCCCGGCTTCCTTCAAACACTGCTTCAACGCGACTATCTGGGTGATTTCGCACCCAACCACTTAATCCTAATTGGCTAGCTGTATCCACAGTGGCGTAGCGATAGCCTACCCCTTGGACTTTCCCAGAAACGATGACACGGGCGCGGATTTGCTCTGACTGCGGTATGGGGTTATGCATTAACTGGTTAAGTTTTGACGATTTCCAGCCTACTCTGTTTATTATCCCTTAGAGAGTGCTTAATTCCAACTACCTGAATCTCAATCATCGTCGTGGCGATCGCCCTCGCCAGATGAAAACAGTTTGTCTAGATGATGATAAATTGTTTTTACTACAAAAAACCTAACCCCCCAACCCCCTTCCCTATAAGGTCCGGGGGAGCTAGATTTCCCTCTTCTACAAGGTCCGGAGAGGTCATTCCCGAACCTTGTAGGGGAGAGGTCATTCCCCTCCCCTTGTAGGGGAGGGGTTAGGGGAGAGGTCAAATTATTATTGCTTTTATTTGAATAACTTATGACTAACCTACCACCACTTCAGACAGAAACCATTTGGGCAATTCTCAACGAGGAAATAGATGATGCCACAGTTAACCAGTTAGTATGGTACTACTTGGGCTACCGCGACGACTCTTTAGCAGGACAGTGGGATACTACAGGAGTACCACCAGAATGGCGTTCGGAGTACCCACACCCACCAGATTTTATCGACAGTCGCCCTGCGAGTGTCAAACTGACTCGTTCAATTCCTCCAGAGAACAAACAATTACTTAAAGAACAATTGGGTTTCAAAGGTTACAAAATCGGGGAGTTTGGACCTCGGCAAACTCGTAGGGCAACAGCCGCAAATTGGTTGTTAAGTTATATGCAACAAAATAATTCGTAATTGATAATGACGCTCGTGCCTCGTAGATCGCGCTCCGCTCCTTGTACCGTTCGATCGCTGACGCTAACGTAATTCGTAAGGCATCTTTACGTTCAAAACTTCCCCCGAAAAATGCCGCACTTGTAGCGCGAATGGCGCTGACGCTCCTTCTCCCAATTCCTCGCCGCTGCGCGAACGTCGAAGATCGCGCTCCGCTCCTTGTACCGTTCGATCGCTGACGCTAACGCGATTTATGAGGGTGGTTCTTAATTTTTAATTTTTAATTTTTAATTTTTAATTTGAGCGAAGCGATTGACTGACTTTTTTGCCTTCCAGGATGACTAGCGAAGGTTAATTACACCTTATTTGGCGAAATTGTCATCATAATTTATTGAAATTTCTTATATTTGCCAACTTATCTTTAATATTCTCTGGATTTTTATGAAAATCTATGTCTGAAGGCAGAGGAATTAATTATTTAACTATTTCTACAGAAATATTGGCTAATTTTGTTTCTGAAAGGAGAATACTAAATAATAGGTAAGCGTAATTAAACATCACTTTGTTATTGCTAATTGCTAATTACTAATCGCTACTGTTCATTAGATATTAGAAATTTGCAGTGTTACATAGTCATTTTTAGTTACACATATCTATAATTTACATCATTTGTGTCTTGCGCTCATTATATGGCATCAATTGAATTTAATTTATTTGCGCCCTACAACAAAGCAGCTGAGTTAATTGGTTCTTTTTCAAATTGGGAAGCAGTCCCAATGGAAAAAGGCGATGATGGTTATTTTCGTACAAAAGTTGAACTAGAAGACGGCGATTATCAATATAAATTTCGCGTTCAATCAAGATCCTGGTTTTTTGAACCCGATCAATGGGTGGAAGTGACAGATCCTTACGCAACTAATATTGATGAATTAAGTGGAAAAGATAACGGGATCGTGCGGATAAAAGATGGGGAACGGATTGTCGATACCTACGTTTGGAAACATGATGATAAACCCCTACCAGCAGACCACGAATTAGTAATTTATGAATTGCACATTGCTGACTTTTCTGGTGGGGAAGATGATCCGGAAGCTAGAGGAAAGTATAAGCACGCCATTGAAAAATTAGATTATCTTGCTGAATTGGGAATCAATGCTATTGAATTGATGCCAATTAAAGAATATCCTGGCGATTATAGCTGGGGGTACAATCCCCGTCATTTCTTTGCAACAGAATCCAGTTATGGTCCTACCGAGGATTTGAAAAAACTCATTGACGAGTGCCATGCTAGAGGCATTCGTGTGATTATGGACGGTATTTATAACCACTCGGAAGCCTCAGCGCCACTCACCCAAATCGATCACGATTATTGGTATCACCACTCTCCCCGAGATCCAGATAATAACTGGGGACCGGAATTTAATTACGAATTCCACGACGAAAAATTAGACACCTACCCAGCGCGTAAATTTATTGGTGATACAGTTCGCTTTTGGGTTAGTGAATATCACCTTGACGGTATTCGTTACGATGCAGCGCGGCAAATTGCTAATTACGACTTCATGCACTGGGTTGTCCAAGAAGCCAAAAAAACTGCTAGCATGAAGCCTTTTTACGACATTGCGGAATATATTCCGGAAACTACCAGCATTACCAATGTAGATGGACCGATGGATGCATGCTGGCACGATAGTTTCCGCCATGTTATTACTGTACATATTTGCGGTGACACTTTTGATTTAGAGCAGCTTAAAGATGTCATCGACTGCAAACGTCAAGGCTTTATGGGTGCAACCAATGTGGTGAATTACCTCACCAACCATGACCACGATCGCATTATGGTAGAGTTGGGTAATCGCAACATCTTTGACGAAGAAGCATTCAAGCGTCTCAAATTAGGTGCTGCCATACTGATGACAGCAGTTGGTGTACCAATGATTTGGATGGGTCAAGAGTTTGGTGAGTACAAAGCCAAAACTCAAGAGCAATCTAAAATTGATTGGACTTTGCTAGGTCACGACTTGAATCGCGGTTTGTTTGAATATTACAAAGGCTTAATTAACCTCCGTAAAAACAATCATGCCCTCTACACAGAAAATATTGACTATATCCACGAAAATCCAGAGGCAAAAGTTTTAGCTTACAGCCGTTGGAATGATGAAGGTTCTCGTGTTGTCGTCGTGGCAAATTTATCCGAAAATTTCCTAGCTGGCTATCACGTTCCTAACTTCCCCGCTGGTGGTACCTGGCATGAGTGGACAGGTAATTATGATGTCGAAGCTGGTGACGATGGCATCATGATTGATTTAGGACCACATGAAGCCAAAGTATTTGTTTGGCAGTAGTTTATCCCTCCTAAAACCCCCCTTTTTTAAGGGGGTTTTAGCAGGTAATATCAAATCAGCTTAATTATATCATGTCCGTATAAACAGTTACGATATCCAGCCCTCACCCCCGTCCCCTCTCCCATGCTTGGGAGAGGGGTGCCCTCTTGGCGGGGTGAGGGTTCATATAATAACCGCTACACGGACATGATATTACTTATAATAAAGAACCTCTCCCCCAACCCCTCCCCTAATAGGTCCGGGGAGACTTTGACGCAAGTAGACGGCGGGTTGAAGGTAAAACCTAAATGATAAGTAATTAACCGGACTTTATATCCGCTTAAATGAACACACAAACGGTAGGGGCACAGCACTGTTGTGCCCGTACAAATACCATGTGCAATCAACCGGATTTGATATAACTGTTATGTGACCCGATTTGAGGTGGCGCTCGATCAAGTCTACTTAAGCACCGAATTAATAGCACAGTCGATTAACTCAACCGCCGCCACCTCATAATGATAAGTCTTGAATCGAAAATCCCCCACCTGCTCTAATCGCTTTGATGGGCGATATCCATATTTGCTCTCGTACATTTGCAAAGCCAGACTACCGATCGCTGTCATTTGTCCGTTTGAAGCTTCTAATCCTAGTTGCCGCAGGCGACTGGCGATCGTCACAGTCTGTGGTGTTATGGCAGAGGTGGTAGGAGTGCCCCTTAACGACTTCATAATAGCTTCAAGTTGATCGAGTGGTGAAATCAGGTGGTTGATTAAACTAGTAAATCGCTTTGCTGGTTTGTTCGTCGCCACAGCGTGTTCTAATGCTGAGTGTTGACCCACCGCGATAAACGTCCCTTGAGCGCGAGTCATGGTTGTATAGATCAGCTGCCTCGTTAGCATGCGATAATTGGATTTCAGGATTGGGAAAATTACATACGGAAACTCACTGCCCTGGCTTTTGTGACATGTAACACAGAAGGAGTGCATAATTTGCTCATAATAGCCAGGATTGTAATCAACAACTGCGCCGCCCTCAAATGAGATTTTTATCAGCTTTTTTTCGCAGTCTACAAAAATTACCCTTCCCGTTTCACCATTCATCACTGCTGGGTGGGTATCATATCGATTTTTCAACTGAATCACCCGATCTCCCACTCGATAGACGACTGACCCAGCTTCAACTTCTGGTTGGTTGTCTTTTTTTGGATTAAAGATCGGCTGAAGTAGCTTGTTAAGATTGTGTACGCCGGCAGATCCTTCTTTCTGAGGCGCTAACACCGTCACTTGTTGATTTAAGTCTACTCCCTCGGCTTGAATTGCTTTGCCTAACTCTACGATAATTGCAGCAGCGAGGTGCGGATTATCCGCTTCCAGCATGGCGCAGTCCCCTACATCCATCCACGATGATACTTGAGTAAATTTTTGCACTGCCGGGACTATTCCCTGATTCACATCGTTGGCAGCATAGATGATCGGGCTTTCGTGCCGCTGGCGATAAATTGTCTGCAATCTGGTTGTTGGCACCATTTCCGAAGCTAGTAAATCTCTCAAGACCATTCCCGCCCCCACGCTTGGCAATTGGTCAAAATCACCTACTAGCAGTAATTGAGTTTTTGGAGATAAAGCTTTTAAAACCGAATTGAAAAGAAATATATCTACCATTGAAAATTCATCAATGATTAGCCAGTCCAGATCTAGCAAATTATCTTCATTAAAAAGAAAGGACTGACCATTCCCACGCCATTGAAGCAGTCGATGAAGAGTCGTTGCTTCCGCATTAGTTGCATTTTGCATCCGGTTAGCTGCTTTTCCCGTCGGTGCTGCTTGAGCAAATGAAGCGTTATTTAATTGCAGCCACTCGACCAAAGTCTTCAAAACATATGTTTTTCCTCTTCCAGGACCTCCAGTTATAATGCTCATCGGATGTTTTTGTGCCATGATTAAGGCACTAATTTGCTCCTCGCTCAAACGCGACAGTTCCTGATGTGAGACAAACTCTGTGGATTCCAACCAGTTTTCTAGATCCTGCGTTGATTTCGTCGGGCGACTGATTAAAGTTTTGATTCTGATTGCAACAGAAACTTCGGCTCGTAAAGCCGCTTTAAGATAAATACTGTTGGCTGACTCTCCACGGACTAAAGTTTGCTTTTCTGTCAGGCGATTAACAACTGCACGCAAAGACTCATAGTCAGGCGTGTGGTCAAGATGCTCTAACAAAGATGCCGCGCCTCGGAGCAATTGAGATTCTGGTATAAAGCAATGACCTTCTCCTAAGGCATCCTTTAAGACTTGCAGCAACCCTTTTTGGTATCTAGTCTCGCTTTCTGCTGGTACGCCTAGGGATAGTGCTAACTTATCAGCAGTTTTAAAACCGATGCCGTCTAATTCATCTGCTAATCTATAAGGATCGCTCATTAGCACATCAAAAGTTCTGTGCCCGTAGTGATCGCAAATTCTTAGGGTTAGCCCTAAAGGTGTTCCGACTGCCAGAAGTTGGGCGATCGCTGCAAAACTAGGATTGCTTTTACTTTGCGACCAAGCGTGCGTAATGTTATTGATTCGATATCTATTAAGTCCGGGAATTTCATTCAGTTTTTCGGGATTTCTGTCTATCACCAATAAAGTGTCACTACCAAAGTGGTTCACGAGCATTTGTGCGGTTCGCTTGCCGATCCCCCGAAATAAACCGCTACATAAATATTGCTGGATTTCATCTATACTCAGGTTTGGCAGCGAATCCGTTCTCAATAGCAAAACCATAAGCCAAGCAATTTATATTTTTATCAAAAGCCCCACGCCTCAGGCTTTGGGAGAACGTGGGATCAATACCAATCATAACCTAAGTGATTTTGCTATAGTAGGTTGCTTGTAAATTAAATGGCTCGTAGTTGCGCCTCGATCGCTCAAGGCGCAACTACAAACTTTATATATAGCATTCCTAAATCATTCATGAAATCAAGAAACCCGGTATCTGGGAGATACCGGGTTTCTGAGGCTCAGTATTTTCTCACAAATGAGATAAAGAAACCCGGTATCTGGGAGATACCGGGTTTCTGAGGCTTAGTATTTTCTCACAAATGAGATAAAGAAACCCGGTATCTGGGAGATACCGGGTTTCTGAGGCTTAGTATTTTGTCACAAATGAAATAGGATTGCTATAAGTGTTCAACCGGACGTGATATTTTTTACAAAATCGTGCCGATTTCTTTCAAATAAACCCGTGTAAATGGTTCATTTTCTCCCAAGGTATACTCTTCAATCAAACCTTGGCGTCTAATAGAAATCTTGTCCCCCTTTTTAATCACAACGGTAGAGTCGTCGAAAACGTCCCGTGTCAGCGTCATCTCGGTTTCAGTAGGATTATCTAAAATTACCGCGTTGCTTCCATAGTAAAACATCCCGTCGGTTTCCAATATCTCTTCCTTGTACTCAGCAATCAGCAAATCTAGTTTGGGATTGCGCAGTAAAGTTAGGAGGTTACTGTTGTAATCCTTATTCAGGATTTTTTCTGAGCGATTGACGAAAAGTGCGTCACGACAAACAGCGCCTATGGTCCAATCAGGGTGTTGTAGAAGAATATGGTCAATCGTTTCTTGCAGTTCTTGAATTGAGATTTGGTTGAATGTGATAATTGGTATCCTGGCATCTTTACTCGACTTAAAGAAGGTTTCCAAGATCGAGGAAGGCACATCAACACTTTCACCGATAGCAGGATTAAGATGCATCAAAATGCCTGGTGCAGCGTTAATTTCTATGATGGCAAAGTCGCCGGACTTCCAAGATTTAGAAAGACTTGGGGTAATAACATCAATACCTAGGCAAGTGAGGTGGAAGTGTTGGGCAATGTCTTGCGCCAAGATAATATTGTCTGGGTGAAGGGTACGCGTTGCATCAATGCTTACACCGCCAGCTGAGAGATTGGCGACCTTGCGAAGATAAACAGTGCGGTCTTTTTCAATAACGCTATCCAATGACAAGCGTTGTTGTTCGAGATACTGTTCCATCGCGTCGTCGCACTGAATCTTGCTCATTGCTGAGGTTGGTGTGTCCCAACGTCCAGGTTTTCGGTTTTCTTCTCGGATTAATTGAGCAATGGTTGAATCCCCATCACCTACAATCCATGCCGGACGGCGTTCAGTAGCAGCAACAAATTTGCCGTTGACACACAACAAGCGGAAATCTGCTCCGGAGATACTTTTCTCCACAATGACTCGTGTGGGCTCGTTGTCTGGAATTGCCGCCACTGCTCTACTAAAAGCAGATTCCAGTTCTTCCGCATCTCGCACCTCAGCTGTCACCCCGATTCCTTTGTGACCAGCTACAGGCTTGACTGCGACTGGGTAGCCGATCTCTCTTGCTACCCCAATGGCTTCCCGACATGAAACAACGATATCACCCTTAGGCACTGGAAAACCCAAAGTATTTAAAAATGCCTTGCAGTCATCCTTGCGGGTGGTGAAGTCGGAATCCACATGGCTGTCACAGTCAAATGTCGTTGCTATCCCCCGAACTTGTTTTTTTCCATAGCCGTATTGCATCAATCCTTCATCCCACAGATAAAATGTGGGAATACTTTTGTTGTAGGCTGTTCGCAATAAGGTGTAAACCGTGGGACCGCCGTAGACAGATTCTCGGAATCTTTTCTGAAGCGTCGAAATCGGCTCCTCAAACAGAATGTGTTCGTCTTGAGTAATGGCTTCAAACCAATCCCAAACGAAGTAAACCACCGATCGCGTTGTGCGCGCGTGCAGCGATTGTACGCTAATCTGCGCGTAATCTGGATAGGATTTTACATTCCAGCGGTTGAAGTGCAAACCCATATCGAGTTTTCCCACTTCTGACACGGTACGACCAAACAGATGGGCATAGGATTCATATGTTTCGTCGCGTAGTTGTGGGTAGCGATCGCCAATAATTGAAATGTAATCCTCAATCGGCAAAGCCTCTCTATACTCAGTTCGAGCAAAGTCAAATACTAACGCCCCTATATCCAAATAGGGGTTCGGTCCATTGTAGTGCTTGAAGTTGAAAATATCGAATGCATCAGTTTTTCTAGCATTGATGCGGACTATATCGGTAATTTTCTCTTGAACCATTGACTTTATACCCTTAGCTAAACACCCTGAAATCTGGACATTTAATTGCGTTTGGGGAGCGATGGCTCAAACCCACGCTATACGTACAGTTTTGCCGAAAATATTGTATCACATAATACTACTTATGCCAAAAAATTATAACACTATTGCTCAGCATTTTCAGCTATCTAAAGGCATACTCAACTCTAGGTAGACTTAAAAGTCGAAAGTCCTGCGCAACCAATGACTAAATATATTACCTTTGAAAGGTACAATCAGATACTTATATCTTTTATTATGGGTGACTATAAAAAAATTAAGGAGACAGCCAAGTATGGATAGCACAAAAGCTGTTCTCAGAAGTGAAGTTCGACATCTTGCTGATGAAGCTTTTCACCGCAAGCTGATTTCTGGGTATGGAGATGGTCCAAACAGTAATGAGTATCAAATTGTCTACCAAGGCAAACCCAGACATTTCCTTCTAGAAGATGCACATTCTTTTTTACACGATTTACTTTTAGACACTCAAGTTGAGCAATAGATATTCCCGATTTCAGTCCATCGGTTTTAGAATTTAGGCATTGACAAAAATCATAAAATATGCTGATTGTATTGTCCGGCATTTACAGTCAACTGTAGGGGCGCTCCTGCCGTCATCATAATTCGTAATTACTAATTCGTAATTCGTAATTTAAAAGGGGTTTTGAACTTTCGCACAAGACACGTGGTCATTTTTCAGTCGGGGTTTAAATCCCTGTCTGAAAAATAATTACGAATTACGAACTACGAACTACGAATTACGCACAACCCTTTCTCCTGACCACGCACGTGGGAATGCATTCAAGTCATTCTGCCTCCTCTTAAAGGAGGCAGTCGCTTTGGGAACAAGATTTCACCACCAAGCATGAAAATAGTATTTTCCCACTACGCCAGTCGCCGTGAGAGCGGGCTGACCCGACTGCAGCGCAGGCTCCCCCACTCCCCACTCCCTATTTACAAATCAGTCGCTTTGGGAAAAAATTTCACCACAAAGTATGTATAGATTTTGTATCGTAATCTACCAAATGGGTGTTTTTAAGTTTTAATTGTCATGTTTTATTTAAATAGAGTGATTATACTTATTAGGAGGCACTATGGCGGAGAGTGAAATCAAACGGCAGCTGGTAATTATTGGTGGTGCGGAAGATAAGGAGGGAGATTGCCAGATTCTGCGGGAGTTCGTTCGACGCGCTGGTAGTACTAAGGCAAGGGTTGTCATTCTGACAGCGGCAACAGAACTACCAAGAGAAGTAGGAGAAAATTATATTAGAGTTTTTCAGCGGCTGGGAGCCGAAGATATTCGGATAATTGACACCGAAACTCGTGAAGATGCTTCTTCATCTACTGCCTTAGAAGCGATAAACAAAGCTACTGGTATATTTTTTACTGGAGGAGACCAAGCTCGCATTACCAGTATCCTCAAAGATACTGAAATCGATACCGCTATTCATAAACGCTACGCTGAAGGCATAGTTGTGGGAGGTACCAGCGCTGGGGCTGCTGTAATGCCAGATGTAATGATCGTGGAAGGTGACTCTGAGACAAACCCTCGGATTGAAATTGTGGACATGGGTCCTGGGATGGGTTTTCTACCTGGGGTGGTGATTGACCAACATTTCTCGCAGCGCGGACGCTTAGGACGCTTAATTGCAGCCTTGTCACAGCAGCCTGCTGTCTTGGGATTCGGCATTGACGAGAATACTGCGATCGTAGTGACCGATGACCAGTTTGAAGTGGTTGGACAAGGCTGTATCACGATTGTCGATGAATCAGAGATGGTACACAGCAACGTTGACGAAATCCTGAAGGATGAGCCTTTGGCAGTTTGCGGCGCAAAGCTTCATATTTTGCCAAATGGATACAAATTTGACTTGAAAGCCCGCAAGCCAATTCTGGATAATCGCTCTGTCGCAAATGGTTCTGTGCCAGTTGAGCAAACAAACGGTTAATTTTCGGCAATTGCTAATTGCTAATTGCTAATTGCTAATTGCTAATTGCTAATTGTTGATTGTTGATTGTTTGCTATTAGGCATTAGCCATTACCAGCGCCACCCTAGGTGTCAGTAATAGTTTTTGTAGGGTGGGCACTGCCCACCAATTGCGTAATATTGGTGGGCTACAATTTGGTGTTTTTAGGCGCCACGCTTACAGCATCAGGCACGAAACCCAAAGTAATATTATTTTTGTAAAAATACTGATTCTTTTGAGCAGTTCAAATGGCAAGTGGAATTGAATTTAATTTTTTTGCTCCTCGTAACAAAGGAGCGGCTTTAATTGGCTCTTTTTCTCAATGGCAAGAAATACCAATGGAAAAAGGTGAAGATGGTTATTTTCGCACTCAGGTAGAATTAGAGGACGACGTTTATCAATACAAATTCCGTGTCCAAACCAAAAGTCCCAATTTTGAGCCAGACCAATGGGTGGATGTTATTGACCCTTACGCAACAGATGTTGATGAAACGCGAACAGTCGGTATAGTGCGGATTAAAGATGGAAACCGGATTGTTGATGATTACGTTTGGCAGCACGACGGGTCACCGTTACCTGAAAATCATGAATTAGTCATATATGAAATGCACGTTGCTGATTTTACAGGTGGTGAAGTTGACCCTGACAAACGAGGAAAATATGTAGATGCAATTGAAAAGTTAGATTACCTCCGGGAATTGGGAATAAATGCCATTGAGTTAATGCCAGTAAATGAGCATCCCGGTGATTATAACTGGGGCTATACAGTGCGCCACTACTTTGCTACAGAATCTAGTTACGGTTCAACCGAAGATTTAAAGCGGTTTATTGACGAGTGTCATAGTAGAGGCATTCGTGTTTTCATCGATGGAATTTACAACCATACAGATGAAGAATGCCCCTTATTGCTAATAGACCGAAATTACTGGTACTACGAAAACAAGCATTATCCTGAAGACCCTAGCAATTACTGGGGTCCAGAGTTTAACTACGACAACTACGACGAAAAGTTAGACGTTAAGCCTGCATGGAAATATGTTGGGGATGTAGTACGGTATTGGGTTCAAGAGTATCACATTGACGGAATTCGCTTTGATGCCGTGCGCCAGTTGGCGAACGATGAATTTCTGGACTGGCTAGCCCATCAATCAAAGAAGAATACTGCACCGAAACCGTTTTACAACATTGCTGAACACATTCCTGATACAAGCAAGATTACGGCACCAGAAGGACCGCTGGATGCATGTTGGCATGAAAGTTTTCGCTACTTTGTCATTCCACATATTTGTGGTGAAAAATTTGAATTAGAAAAGCTGAAGGAGGTTTTCGACCCCAAACGGCAAGGTTATGCAACTGCTATAAATGTGATAAATTATTTGTCAACTCACGATCGCGAACGTGTGTTCCGAGAGCTAGGCGATCGCGGTATCTTTGACGAAGCCGCATTTAAGCGGGCAAAGTTAGCAGCAGTGCTGTTAATGACGGTGATGGGTGTACCAATGCTGTGGATGGGAGAAGAGTTTGGCGAACACAAGCGCAAAAGCGAAAGCGTGACTCAGCCAAAGAAGATTGCATGGCCTTTGCTGGAAAGAGACGAGAATCGTGATTTATTTGAGTATTATAAAAAACTCATCGCCCTCCGTACAGAAAATCCTGCCTTGCAAAGTGACAACATCGAGTTTTTCCACGAAAACGCAGATGCTAAAGTACTAGCATACGTTCGTTGGCACGACCAAGGCGATCGTGTTATCGTTGTGGCAAATTTCTCAGACCAAAATCTCTCCGGATACAATGTAGAGACGCGACATGTCGCGTCTCTACAAGAAACGTCTCTACAAAACTGGCAAGATTTATTCACTAAAACTGAGGTAGCAGCGGCGGATGATGGTTTGGTTATTGATTTACCGCAATATTCAGCCTTAGTATTTGTTTCTCAACCGTCTAATTAGACAAGAGTACCAGGAGCAAAGGAGGGCGATCGCATGTTGAGTTGTTTTGATGTAGCCAAATACTTTTTAGCTCAAGCTGATGAAGATGCAGGAGACTTAATCTCTAATCTCAAGTTACAAAAATTAGTTTATTACGCTCAGGGATTTCATTTAGCACTATACGATACACCGCTTTTTCCCGAATCAATAGAAGCTTGGACACATGGTCCAGTTGTTCCGGTTTTGTATGAGTATTACAAAAAGTATGGAGCAGGCGCAATCGAGTATCCTCATGATGTAGATTTTGACCTATACGATGAGAAAACAAAAAGCTTGTTAGATGAAGTTTATTCAGTGTTTGGGCAGTTTTCTGCGTGGAAACTACGGAAAATGACGCAGGAGGAATATCCTTGGAGATTGGCGGCTCAAAAGAGTACAGAAATTTCTCATCAGTTGATGAAAGAATATTTTAAAACTCAGATAGAGAGTGAAGAAGCGGTTTGATGCAAATAAGCGCAAAGAAAAAGGTGAAAGGATATCTGCTAGGGAAACAACAGATATACCTCCAGAACAGCAACCACCATTGTTTTCTTTGCGTTACATGAACTCATATTACTCTATTTCACAATGTACCAAAGATGAAAAGGCTGCTAAAGCAGATACTTTACATCAACTTAGCCAACTAACATGGAGCCAAATTAAAGCTTCTCCCCGTCATGGATTGGGATACGAAAAAATTGATAGAAATGCAATTAAATCATCTATCCCCAGTCATAGGTTGATCGGACTTGTTCACTTGTGAATAGGTTTGAGTAGACTTTATCGAGCGGTTTGGGTCAAAATGTATGATAAATTGGGTGTCATGGAAGAACAGCGCCTAACCTATCTACCGTTGGGTATATCGCTTTATGGGTAGTGTTCAATTCCTTACACATGTAGAACTCGCAGAAAAACATAAAACTTGGTGCGCGGGAATTGCTAGCTCGTTATTTGTGAAAGAACTGCTCTCATTAGTTCCAACAAACGTGACTTAACATACAGCCAGCATGATGGCTATGATAACATGAGAGACTGCTGCCTAAATTAGAAGAAATTAATTGGATCATGGCTCTCACGCAACTACGCAAACAAGAGATAATTACAAACTACCAAGTTCACGAAACCGATACCGGTTCCGCTGATGTCCAAATTGCTATGCTGACTGAGCGGATTAACCGCCTCAGCCTACACCTTCAAGCCAATAAGAAAGACCATTCTTCCCGACGAGGATTGTTGAAGCTGATCGGTCAGCGCAAGCGTCTTCTCTCCTATATTCAAGAGGAAAACCGAGAACATTATCAAGCTTTGATTGGTCGTCTTGGTATTCGTGGATAGGGACTACTGCTTATGTCTGCTGAATCTGAACGGGAACGCTTGCCTTTTGAACCAAACAAAAAGCGCCAAAAACCAGCAAAAGCAAAAAGTCAAACACCAGTAGCCAAGCCCGACTCAAAGGAAAAGGATAAGAAAAAGCCACCTTTTACCAAACAAGAAATGGCTATCCCCCAAGTAGTCAGCCAGCGAATGATTCGACGAGTGGCTGGCTTTTGCGGTATACCAACAGCTTTGGGGATTAGCACCCTGATTGCCAGTTACTTGCTGTTAATCTACGCCAAAATCAACCTACCTCACTTTGCCGTGTTACTGGTGAACATGGGACTGTTTGGTTTGGGGGTCGTGGGGATAACTTATGGTGTTCTCTCCGCCTCTTGGGATGAACAGAGAGTCGGGAGTCTGCTGGGCTGGAGTGAGTTCACCACCAATTTGGGAAGGATGGTGGCAGTTTGGCGCGAAACTCAGCAAAAAAACGTATAATCATCAGACTAGTTAGTGGTTAGTAGTTAGTGGTTAGTGGTTAGTGGTTAGTAGTTAGTGGTTAGTAGTTAGTGGTTAGTGGTTAGTGGTTAGTAGTTTTATTTAACACCCAACAACTAACAACTAACAACTAACACCCAACACCCAACAACTAACAACTAACAACTAACAACTAACAACTAACAACTAACAAATTTAAAAATCAACTACTCCGGAAATTTATCATGATTGTAGTAATGAAAGTTGGTTCCCCTGAGACGGAAATAAACCGTGTCAGCGAGGAATTTAAAGGTTGGGGGCTGACACCAGAAAAAATTGTTGGTCAGCACAAAGTGGTGATTGGTCTTGTTGGTGAAACTGCTGATTTAGACCCACGACAGCTTCAGGAAGTTAGCCCTTGGATTGAGCAAGTGTTGCGGGTAGAAAAGCCTTACAAACGGGCTAGCCGCCAGTTTCGCCACGGGGAAGCTTCTGAGGTGGTGGTTAATACTCCTAACGGAGGAGTTGTCTTTGGTGAACACCACCCTGTGGTAGTTGTTGCTGGTCCCTGCTCAGTAGAAAATGAAGAAATGATCGTGGAAACGGCACAGCGGGTAAAAGCGTCTGGAGCCAGTTTTCTGCGCGGAGGAGCCTACAAACCCCGGACTTCACCTTACGCCTTCCAAGGACACGGCGAGAGTGCTTTGGAATTGTTAGCACAGGCGCGGGAAGCATCTGGATTAGGCATTATCACAGAAGTGATGGACGCTGCTGACCTGGAAGCAATAGCAAAAGTAGCAGACGTTATCCAGGTGGGCGCAAGAAACATGCAGAATTTCTCCCTGCTGAAAAAAGTAGGCGCGCAGTCAAAACCAGTTTTACTGAAGCGGGGAATGGCTGCGACCATTGAAGATTGGTTGATGGCTGCGGAGTATATTTTAGCTGCAGGAAATCCGAATGTGATTTTGTGCGAGCGGGGAATTCGCACCTTTGACCACCAGTATACCCGGAATACCCTAGATCTAGCGGTAGTACCAGTGTTGCGAACCCTCACTCACCTACCGATTATGATTGATCCCAGCCACGGCACCGGTTGGGCTGCATACGTACCTTCAATGGCAATGGCAGCGATCGCCGCCGGAACTGACTCCTTAATGATTGAAGTTCACCCCAACCCAGCCAAAGCCTTATCTGATGGACCCCAATCTCTCACACCAGAGCGTTTCGACCGCTTAATGCAAGAACTAGCAGTGATTGGTAAGGTAGTCGGACGCTGGCAGCAAGCTGTGGCAATAGCTTAAAAGAGTGGCAACGGATTTTGTAACGGATGTAACGGATGCTTTATATGTCATGGTTTCACTCTTTCTCATCCGTATTTATCATCCGTTGCCTAGCGCCTGATGCTACCGAAACCAGATGACCGGAGAACTCTAACAAACGAATGCGGATGCTTTGTATGTCATTATTTATACAAACAAAGCATCCGTTACATCCGTATTTATCATCCGTTGCCTAGCGCCTGATGCTACCGAAACCAGATGACCGGAGAACTCTAACAAACGAATGCGGATGCTTTGTATGTCATTATTTATACAAACAAAGCATCCGTTACATCCGTTACATCATCCGTTGCCTAGCGCCGTCTGCTACCGAAACCAGATGACCGGGGAACTCTAGAAGCACCTCCACTACCAAACCTACTACCCGAATCGCGTCTAACAGAGCTGGAGTTACCAGAGGGTCTGAGAGTACTGCTGCCAAATCCAGAACCACTGGGGCGGTTTGGTGCAGTGGCACGCGGTGTAGTGCCGATATTTGTGTTACCAGGATATGGATTTCTAATTGTTCCTGTAGTGCGGAAAGCAGTCCTGTTTCTAACTACTGCTGGTGGAGCATTGTAGCGCTGTTGATAACTGGCGATCGCATCGTTATAGCTTCTGCCATAGCCACCGTAACCAGTTAGCACACCTCCTGGTTGATAGGCAGGAGGCACATAATGCTGGGGTCTAAATAAAAGGCTACCAAGCGCCTGACCAGCCACGCCACCAGCTACAGCACCAGCAAATGGTGCCCAGAAGCCATTTTCTCGGCGAACTACGGTCGTTTCCTGTTGTCCTGTTTGGGGATTGATTTTATTCTCGGTAACGTTGTGGACGTACTCAATCTTAAAGTCCTCTGTGAGGTATAACGCGGGCTGTCCGTTTTCTACCTTCAGCAAAGTTTTCTTACCCTGCTTGATTTCTTCATCAGTCAGCCGAGCCATTTGCAAATTTTGGCTTTTAAACGTTGGGGGCGTACTGTTAAGTAAAAACAGGGTGTACTCCCCATTGGCATCGTCGAAGCTAGCTTGTTGCACCGGATACTGACCATCCGCCAGCTTAGTAGTAGCTGAGGATTGATTGACGTTCCTAGCTTGCGGCGTAGTTTGGTTTGCTCCGCCGCCACAGGCAACAGTTGTCAAGCACAAACTCAACGCTAAAACAACAACTGTGAATTTACGCAAGATTGTCATCACCATTTGACTATTTTCCTATCTCCAAGCTTAACAATTTGTCGAACTTTGATCGGTAGGGACAACCCTACAAGTTACAAAGGAATTAATTCTGGGTAATATTGCAACAGATGATCGTTAGTCAGCTCATCACCTAACCGCGCTGGAGAGAAATGCACCTGAATTGCCTGTAACTTATGTTTATAGTGCAAGTTAATTAAGGCTTTCAAGCCTTCCTTCAGCGTCTGAATGTTAGAAAGGTCGGTTTCCAACTCTGGTACTTCTCCTTCATATGCTACTGTAATCATCACAATTACGTTGCGCGTTACAGGTAGAGATAAAGGTTCATTGGACCTAGTACCAGAACTGAAATCTGGTTCACTTAGGTAACGTTGAGCAGAGTCGGTAAATAATTCATTGACAAAGTCTCCTGCTTCACCTTCACTCCAAAATACGTCACCTTCATTTGCAGCAGAGAGCCAGTATTCATCGTATTGTAGTAGAGTTTGGCAGATTTCTACCAATTGTTCCCCCAAAACTTCTAGCTCGCCATCAGCATCAATTGCTGCCCTTCCAGCACGATTTAACACTCCCAAAATTGGTGCTACTTCGGACCCTGCTAAATGTAGCATTATCCGACAAACAACATAACGAGTCCGACCGATCATTCTATTAAAGCTATCGCGCATTTTTTCTCCTTTTGTTGTTGATTGTTAGTTGTTAGTTGTTAGTTGTTAGTTGTTGGTTGTTGGTTGTTGGTTGTTGGTTGTTGGTTGTTAAATAAAACTACTCACTACTAACCACTAACTACTAACCACTAACTACTAACCACTAACCACTAACCACTAACTATTTATATAATGAAACCCTTGAAAAAAATTCACAACCATATTCCTTGAGGGAATGATAAATTTTGCTGCCTCCATTGAGATTTCACCTGAGACTGAAGAAGTAGCATCATGATTAATATTTTTTTTACCAAAGTTGGGGTGGTTATGTACAACTAAATTTTGGGCGCTGGAATTTGTTAAAATCGTCTGTGTATGTGCTTGAAAAAAATTGAATTTTGCTGCTATTTCTAATTTTTGTTTCATTGTATTCATGGTAAAGGCATTTTTTATTGCTTGCTCTAAAAGATTAGTTAATTGCTCGACGTGAGATGGTGCTTTTATATCCAGCTTAGCAGTATCTTCACTCATAATCATTTCTACTATAGTACAAATACTTTTCTGGGTAGTTGCGGCATCTTTAAAAGGAAGAATAGCTATATAGGCTGTGGCCAATAAACTTTCGTCACTATCTACTTGGAAGGTGAAAACCGTCCGGCGATGCCCGATTTCTATGCTGGGGGGTTGTTTTAGTTCGAGGTATTGCTGGGCAATTTGGTAATAGGCTCTAGCGATCACAAAATTCGCTTCGTAATCTAAGGGTTTGTCTACGATAATCTGGATTGTCGGCGGAGTTTCATTAAAAAAGTCGCGATCTGCAAGAGATTTGAAATACTGGATAATGGAGCGATCGCCTGTCGGACTGAGGTCAACCCATTCATAAATCATACCCTCGGTCTTTAAACCAAACCTAGAGGTGCCATAAACTTTTGCTCCAGTCAAAATCGCTTTCGTTAAGTCTGCCCCTACCCACTCTACCTGAATCAATTTTGCCTGAGTTAAATCAGCGTGAACTAAACTTGCATTTGTTAAATTAGCATTACTCAAGTCTGCCCCCATTAAGTTGGCACCACTCAATTTTGCTCCACTTAAATCTGCCCAAGCAAGATTCGCTCCACTCAATTCTGCCCACCGAAGATTTGCCCCGCTTAAGTTGGCACCACTGAGGTTGGCGCAGCTAAGATTCGCCTGCTTAAGATCGGCTTGGAGAAAATTTGCGCCGGAAAGATTAGTGCGACTTAAGTCAGTGCTGTTTAATTTAGCCTGCTCTAAGTTAGCTCCCATCAGTAAACCGTCTCTCAAATTCGCCTCGCTTAAATTAGCATCCCGGAGTACGGCGTTCCGAAAGGTAGCTTCTCGCAGATCCGCGCCCCGAAGATTTGCTCCCAAGAGATCGGCGTTGCTAAAATCGGCGCGAATTAACTCCGAACGGATCAGTGAGGCGAACCTTAGTTGAGCGCAACTGAGATGCGCCCGAATCAAATTAGCCACATTGAGACAGGCGTTATTTAGGTTGGCGCCCTCAAGATTAGCACCGCTTAGTCTTGCTACATTCAGCTTGGCATAGCTTAAGTTAGCCACCGTAAGATTTGCGCCACTCAGGTTGACTACACTCAAGTTGGCATGACTAAAATTCACACCGCTAAGTTTTGCGCCACTCAGGTTAACTTCAGAGAGTTCAACACCGTTAAAGTCTCTGACTCCTGCTGCGTATTGTTCCAGCAATTCCTCTACAGTCATAAATACTACCCCTAGTATGCCAACTGAAATAGTTGGTACATGCACAAATTAACTAAGTAGAACAACATCGCGTATGAATATTGGTATTTTGGGACTTGGATTGATCGGCGGTTCTTTGGGTTTGGATTTGCGATCGCAGGGACATTACGTCTTAGGAGTCAGTCGCCGGGAATCAACCTGTACTAGTGCTCGAGCTCTAGGCAGTGTAGATGAGGCATCAGTTGACATGAACCTGCTGGCTGTGGCAGAGGTAGTATTTATTTGTACACCTCTAGCGCTTATTATTCCCACATTTGAACGCTTGATCGCTCATCTGCCTTCAAGTACGGTTGTAACTGATGTCGGCTCGGTTAAAACACCGATAGTCAAGGAGATTTCTCTGCTTTGGGACAATTTTATCGGCGGACATCCCATGGCGGGAAGAACCGACAGTGGTATAGAAGCAGCTATGCCGAACTTATTTTTCCAGAAACCTTATGTACTGACGCCACTTGCAACAACACCGACTGTGGCAATTACGGTTGTCGAGCAAATTGTACACCAGCTTGGGGCTACTGTCTACCATTGTTCTCCACAAGAGCATGACCGGGCAGTCAGTTGGATTTCTCATTTGCCTGTGATGGTCAGTGGTTCGTTGATTGCAGCTTGTCTGAGTGAAACTGACCCTCATGTTTTGCAATTAGCCCAAAAGTTTGCTAGTTCAGGCTTTCGAGATACGAGTCGTGTAGGTGGTGGCAATCCAGAGTTGGGGGTCATGATGGCGCGGTATAATCGCTCTTGTTTGTTGCGATCGCTCCAACAGTATCGCCACAACCTCGACGAATTGATTAACCTGATTGACCAAGAAGATTGGGTAGCTTTAGAGGAAAAGTTGCATCTTAATCAACAGACGCGACCTAAATTTATTGACGAACACTCGCCCGGAATTTAAAGATGCTGCTGGCGAATAGGGGGTCATACCCATCAATGAGGTTAGCATGTGGTAGCCCGATTAAATTGAACAAGGATCAAATAATTTCAGCAAGCGATCCTCAACAAAGAAAAACCACAATGTCTCAATTAGTCAAACCCGGAAAATTTTTCCGCAATCCGATAGTGGTAAGCTTATCGGTAGTTGCTACAAGTATTGTTTTATTCCATGAGCCTCTTTTGATCTCCTACGGTCAGTGGCTTTCACCATCAAACCCTCAACCAATCGGAGATATCGCAGTATCTTTGGGTGATGGTGGTGAAATAAGAACACAAACGGCAGCAAGTCTCGTAGCCTCAGGGCAAGTTAAGGCATTATACGCAGATGCAATAGATCCAAAACATCTGCAGGAAATAGTTGCTAGAAGTGGTTTATCATCTAGTAGAATCTACTGGGGCGGAGATGCTAAGAATACTTTTGATGAAGCTCTGGCATTTCGTCGCACAATGAACGAGGCAAATTTTCCTTATCATCAGGTCGTAATTGTTTCCGATCGCTACCACCTGCGCCGTTCCCAGTGGGCTTTTCGTCAAATTCTCGGTTCGGATGTGGAAATCACAACGTACTCGACTCCTGCTGATCAAGTCATGTCCGATCCTCGCTGGTGGAAACACCAAAAATCTCGCACTTGGGTAACTAGCGAAACACAGAAGTTATTGTTCTACTACGTATACTATGGCTTGTTTGGTAGCCGATCGCCACTTTCTCCCAAAGATTTGGTAATGGCTAATGGCTAACCGCTAATGGCTAACCGCTAATGGTGACAATTAGCAATTAGCAATTAGCAATTAGCCCAACGGGAGCGCCAGTTCCCAGGGCGCGGGAAACAAGCTGCTCTTTCCTGGACTCACAATTAGCAATTAGCAATTAGCAATTAGCAATTACCAATTAGCAATTAGCAATTA
>CAXTSI010000100.1:0-21082 GCA_964246695.1 uncultured bacterium | reverse complement strand
GGGGAATAGGGAGTGGGGGGAAGAGGGGGAGTAGTGTTTGTTCCATTCATCACGGGTGGCGCGCCGCCCGTGGGGTGCGCCGATCGAAGTCCTTGCGCTCAAGCGTGCAGGAACTGGGAATGAGAATAAATATTTTCCCAATCCCCAGCACTTGGGAACAGTGAGGTCTAGGGCTTGCTGGGGGCTGGCGATTGCTTCATAGCACCGCCAGGATGATCTTTACTCATGGCATCACCCGGCTGAGTCGTGCTGGTGTTAGCAGCATCAGGCGCAACCTGATTATTACTTGCAGGATTGCTAGAGCAGGCAGTGAGACTGGCAGATAAGGTCAAACCAGCAATTAAACAAAGTATTTTCGAGTTCATAGTCTTCTTTTATCCTTGTAGATGGTTATTTTTGTATTGATTAAAATGTGCTTTTTCCCCACTCCCCACTCCCCACTCCCCATTTACTGTTTTGGCGCAAGAGTTGGTGCCTGAATTGTGCAAGGCTTAGTGTCACACTTTTGCTCATATAGCTTTTGGACATAGGGTTCTTGCCAAGCGAGGGGAACTTCTAACAATGCCCGTGTCCCAGTGATTCCCTGCCCAAAAAAGAGTAAGAGGGCGATGCAATTGAGAATGATGTGAACCTTGCGCCAGCGATTTTTCTTGTCTTTGTATATTTCCGGCAAAATTGCCAGGGAAAAAATCATCAACAAAGCTGCAGTTATTCCGTAGTAGTAGTGGGAGATATACCACACGTCAGTTTTGCGGTAAACACCATCTTGACAACCAAGTATCACTAAGCCCATCCCGGTCAAGGTGGCGAAAATACCACGCCAACGCCGCTCCTGTGCCCGATAAAGTAGAGCCAAGGAATCGATCGTAGCGGCAAACAATAGCCCGATAAAGACTACCTGGAAGGGTGCTTTCGTCCAAACCTGATGGTCTAAAATGTTACCAAAAATATCGTTAGCCAGAGCTATGAGAACAAGCCCGACGACTGATCCCGTCAGCCAACGACCTAATTGGACATGTTCAAGCCCGACAACGGGAGGAATTTTGCTCTTGCCATCTGCTACAGTTTGCAGGCGGCGCTGACGAACTTGCAAAGCACGGTTGACAACAATGCCAATCAGCGGGAAGACCACAATTACGGCGATCGCTGGATGCAACAGCACAATCACATCTCTGTATTCCATCTAAACCTCTGGCAATAAAGCGGTTTTCAGTTAGGTGCAATATATATAGCAGTCCTAAATCAGTTGTGAAAATCCCAAGCCTCAGAAACCCGGTTTCTTAAAGAAACCGGGTTTCTCTACTTTCACGAATCATTTAGGATCGCTATAGACCTTCTCACTTGCATTCAATACACATTAAAATCATAAGTGTGATACATTCAATTGACAATCGCTATAGAATGCATGGGAAGGGCATTAACATAATTTCAATGCCCTAGAAACAAGTTTTGTGCAATTACTTCACTTCACTGGCTGCAAACGCAGTAACTTTGCCTTTCTTAACTGCGACGACTACGTCATAGGTTGCACAGTAAGAAAAAGTTACATCGTTAGCTTTATTGTAAAGGTTAACAACCATACCCGCACCGCCTGGTTGAACAGCGATCGGCTCCAAGTCACCAAAAAAGAAACGACGCAGTTGATCCCCACCACCAAACTGACCCTTATTCTTCATCACCATGTCTATCTTTTGTTGAAAAGTCAAGTTAGTAACCGAGTCTTTTTTTTCTTGAGCCGATGCCTGAGTTAGTGAAGGATGAATTGCCTTCAGTGGAACATCAGAAACTGTGAATAGACCGAACAGGGCAACACTTGTGAGCAAAGATGCGAATTTCATTTGTGATTCCTTGTCTTTAAGTTATTTCAACTATCCAAAGCATCTCAGTTGCTCATGAAACTCATCTGAAACCGAGTCATAAATTTTGTGAATTTATCCCTTGAAAAAATTTAGTCTAAACTCAGCATTTTCTCATACTCTCGTGGTAGTCTCGATCGGTTCACTGGCAATAAGGTTCACGATTTGCTTTCAGCATTCTCTCAGATTTACCTCACCCTAAGTTAATTAGGGCAGCATAATATCTTTGACAATGGTTTTATTGTAGTGGTATTATTGTGACCAGAGTCAGAAGATCGCATCGTCATATCAACAGAATTCCCGGACAAACTTATCTCTGGCTAGCTATCCTGATTTTTGGATCATCTAGTGCAGTTACCCGAAAGCTGACACAAATCGGTGCCCAACACCTTATAGGTGGTCAGAATCCAATTTCTCTATGTAACGTTTTGTTCGTGGGAAATTTGTGTGCCTTGATGGTTCTGATAGCGATCTACTGGCGACAGTGGAACTTAGCGACTTTAAAGCAACTGTCAAGGAAAGATTGGTTCAACTTGATAGCAGTAGCAATCTTATCTGGAGCACTTGCCCCTGGTTTAATTTTCCAAGCGCTTGCGTTAACCAATGTCAACAACGTTGTTTTGGTTGGACGCTTGGAACCGCCCTTGACGCTGGCTTTATCGGTCTGGGTTTTGAGAGAACGGGTCAATTTTTGGGAAGTTGTGGGGGCGATCGCTGCGTTTGTCGGCGTTATGCTGACTATCGTCCTTCAGCCCCCAGAGAATGCCATGATGAACGTGGGAGGTTTCAGTTTGGGCTTAGGGGTAGTTCTGACAGCAGCCGGAGCCATAGCTTCAGCAGCTGCTACTATTATTAGCAAAGGACACATATCCCAGATTCCCTTAGGAATCTATAGTATCTTTCGTACTGCCTTAGGAACTGTAATATTTTTCTTCCTTGCTTTAGCACTCTATGGCAGCAATCACTTCATGAATGTATTCTCACCGTTCCTTTGGAAGTGGATGTTGTTGTATGGTACGGTGATTGTCGTGGTTGGTCAGTCATTCTGGATCAAGGGCTTGAGAGCTTCCACAGTGTCTGCAGCTTCTTTAGCTGGCTCGTTTACCCCGATTGCTGGTATCGTGGCAGCTTATTTGATTTTAGGCGAAGCTCCTACTTTGGCTCAATATATTGGCGGCAGCTTGATTTTAGTCGGTATTTTCTTGAGTCAAATTGGCATTCGACGTCAGACTGCTGCTATGGCAATGACTGTAGAAACAAAAATTGGCTTTAAGGGGATTTGAAAGCGCTGCACTTGGCAATAATTGAAAGCAGAGGTTGGATAGCTGCTGTTGCAGGCGCGATCGCGATCGCGTCTTCTAAGCTAGCTTCTCGCACAATCATATTGTTAACGAAAGTCAAGTTAAGAGACCAATTGAATAATACCCCACTGTCCATTTGTCAACCAAGAAGGGTCATTTGCCACTTGCGCTATAACTTCAGGCTTCAGACCTGCGGCTACTTCCGACTTCAGGGTGCGTAAGGCTACCATCGGCACAGGTAAGTAGGAAACGATATCTGCAATGTTTGTCGTAAAATCCCAGTGGCGATCGCCTAATAAGCGGCGATAATTTGCGTCTCCTTTGACGACGATTAAACTGGAATTTGCTAACTCCTCTTTAAGTGATGTGGGAATTTCCCAAAATGCTAATGGCGATGTCCAAAAGTTATCTTCACACAAAACTAATCGCCCTGATGCCATATTTGCTTGCAATCTTTTGGTAAAAGATTTAACCTGAGGATGGCTAACAGTGGCTAAAAAATCCGTTGTATCATGCACATCCTGAATCATCGCATCAGAGATAAAGGTTGGATGAGGCTTTAAGTGTAGGTAAATTTTACTCACCAACCCACTACCTAATAGAAAATCTACCAAACATAAATCACAAATAAGCTCAAAACCAGCATTATCAATCACAAAATCGATGCGTCCCCCCTGAACACTGGTTAACAATTTGCTGACTAAGAACGCATCATCTACTAAAATATGAGTTAGTTGGCTTTGGATATCAAAACGACTCCGGTCATCCTCAAATGCCGACCACAGACTCAAGTCAACTCGATTCCCCCACAAAGCAAAATATAACAGTGCCATCACAGACGCTGTTGTTGGTTTATCTGCTTGCTGTGACTCATCCAACCATTTGTCTACTTTACTACACAGAGAGATGATTGAATCAATAGATGCTTGTAAACCCTGAGATTTTTGGAGATTAAATGGGTCAATACCTTGCCATTCACCAGGACGAAAGTAATTAGTAATTTCTAGAATCAGGCGATAAAAATAAGTTTCTGCAAAGAACCAGGGAACATCAACCCAACGCCGATCCTTGTATGGTTCTAGATATTTCTCCCAGTCAGTAAAATCAACACCCGTATCATTTAACAAAGGTTGTAAATATCCGGTAGGTAGTTCCTTAGCTAGTTTCTCCAACCTTTGATTAATCTGGGAAGAAAAAATATTTTCCTCCATGACTCGACGGGCGATATTAGGCATTCGTTTAGTCACTGTCGCCTCAGTGAAAGAACCGACTTCTGACCCTACAAGTGGCGATGGTAAAGGTAATTTTGGGAGATGGGATGTATTCACTACAGACTTCTTTTGTTACCGTATTGTTAGTGATTTTAACCTAATTAAGAGCATGAATTTAACCATTCCCACAGCTTGCGCTTTTCGCTATGAGGTTTTATAATCAAGTCAATGACATCACAAGGAAGCATTGAAGATGTCGAATAAATTCATTCAATAATAGGTGAGTCAGTGATGTCAGATTCAAAACTTTATAACGAAGCTCTAGACGCACTTTACAAAGCCGCAAAGGCATCTGCCAATTTCGTCGAGGCGGCATTAACCTCAAAAGATACTGCTTTTGACAAGACCTATAAAGAGCGTTTAAAAGTGGCTTTAAAGGTATTAGAAATTACATGGGCGGATAACGAAGGTGACGACGACGACGAGTCCGAACCACTCCACACACTAGGCGACAATTAGAGTCAGATTTAGTACCGCGAAGCCGAATTAAAAATTAAAAATTAAAAATTAAAAAAGCTTATATATCATAAGCTTTTCGCGCTCTTTCTAATGGTTGCCTTTATTTCCGACCATGTGTACTAAGTTGGTAATTGGTAAAAATAAATCTTGCAATTACCAATTACCAATTACCAATTACCAATTAACTCTTCTGGTTTGTTGATTGCTGCACCAATAACTGCACTGCTAACGCCAGTAACCCTACCCCTACTAGCCCAAATATTCCAGTTCCCAAAGCAGTCACACCCACAACTAGGGTACGCACAGCAGAGGCAATATTTACGACCATTGGGTTATGAGAATGAATGGGTTTTGTGGCAAAAGTTGTGGCTATGGAAATCGTTAGAGAGTACAACGCAAACCCCAGTCCTCCCGAAATTACCGCCCCAATTAAACAGCGTAACGGAGTTGGTGAAACCTGCGCTTGAGTATCTGCTTGTTGCGTTACATTCGGGTCACTCATAATTCTCTGCGTCCTCTGTTGCCTCGTGCGGTTCCTATCTTACCCCTAACCCGAGGATATCACCTGAACGCCATGTGTACTCATCCGAGTCACAAACAATTCTAAATCCTCATCAGGAATCCTCTCCCTGACATCAAGCCTAACTTGTTCTGCCTGCGCTTTGGACTCACACAAAGCAAACACACTGGGACCAGAACCAGACATCATAGTCCCCAAAACACCAGTACTTGCAAACACCTCCCGCAGTTGCACTACTTGCGGATACTCTGGTAACACCACACGTTCTAAATCGTTGTGCAGCCTCTGACCTATTTCCAACCCACCTTTATGCAGAATAGCTTTTACCATTGGTCCGGAATGTACTGCTGCTGCACGAGTTGCCAAACTGTTTGGATCTCTAATATAAGAACTACCAAACTGTTGTCGATAGGTTTTGTAAGCCCAAGCAGTGGAAACTGCAAGACGGCGATATTTACCTAATACTATATATATATTGTCTAAAGTGGGTAGGGGAGAAAGTTGCTCACCTCTTCCTGTGGCGATCGCAGTTCCACCCGCTACACAAAACGGCACATCCGAACCCAAAGTCGCACCCAGTTCTTCTAATTCTGACTGAGTTAGTCTTAGATTCCACAGCAAGTTTATTCCCACCAAAACTGCTGCTGCGTTTGTCGAACCTCCAGCCAACCCAGCAGCTACAGGAATGTGCTTGTGGATAGTGATGTCTACACCACCGTACTTGGCAAAGACGTCGGGAAATTCTGCCACCATGAGTTTGGCGGCACGGTAGGCAATATTATTTTGGCCTAATGGTACTTCCGGATGGTCGCAACGAACGCGGATCTGGTCAGTACTACTTGCTTGTAAATCAATTTGGTCGGCAAGATCGATACTTTGGAGTATCATTACTAACTCGTGATAACCATCGGGGCGATCGCCAATGATTTCCAGATATAAGTTGATTTTGGCACTCGCCTTCAGCGCGATCGGCTTCACAGATTTTCCCCCCTCTTTCTGACTCAAACGACTACGAAGCTACGTTCCTCTCTCGTCAAAAACTTTAACTTGGACGTACACAATTATCAACAGTTTTTATTTATGCGTAACATGCCCGCGATCGCGCTTTTAAGCGCCACCACAGGGTAAAAATCCCTTCACATGATACACCTTTTCATCATGCGTGCAGTTTGTTAAATCCAGATCTTAGGTCAAAAGAGCGAAAATTTTTGCGAAACACCCTCTGGATAAGCTTTTATCCGTCTGGTTGCGGCTTTCTTAAGCTTACATACTTTTTTATCTGATTATTGTCAATAGTTAAAATACTGAACTTCACAAAATGTCTCCGCAGAAACTTCAGTAATTTTACTCTATGAATCTATATCGATGGGTTGAGAGGATACAAAACGCATAACACCCGATTTCGCATCTACAAAAACTGCTTTCTCAAGTCGGATCTCAAATTAAAGTATAAATGCTCACGTTCTCTCCCAGAGCTACTTGGTCGGAGAATATGAGCAACCAAACTAAACAGTGAGACTTGGAATCGTGTAGTTAACGCGCAACACCCTGATAACACTCTGATCAACACCCCGATAAACACCGTCTATCCCGGCTCCATGCCAATCACGGGCGCAATACGGATAATACGTATGTTACGCTATCTGGGGTGAGGACGAAGAGAGCTACTACCAAACTATGAACAGATGCTCAAAACAATCAAAAACCTCTCAATTGCTGTGTCAGCGGCGTTGGCAACACTGACATCTGGTGTGGCGAATGCTTTTCAAGTTTTTCATAATGGTGCATCCTTGGAATTAGCTGCTTCTAACCTAGGCAGAAGGCATTCTGATGATTATGAGCTAGTCACAGGCTATGTTCCGGTAGAGTTGGCGCAGGAATTGAAAAGTATCTGTGCGCGTGTTGGGCTATCCGAAAGCGACGCACTAGAAGAGATGATCCGTGAGTGGATAACCAAAAAAACAGCAGAGATCTCCTCTTCACCTGAACCAGATCCTCCAAGAGTAATTGCCGATTTGGTTCGAGTTAACATGACAAAACTTCAGCGTTCTGGGGTAAAAAACTTGCTTGCACTTGCCAGAGGGGAAGTGCTACCCACAGTAGGGGATTTCGCCATCATCACGTCTACTTTGGGTATACCTGAGTCGGAGCGAAAAATGATTTGGCAACAAACTTTCCAAACAACCTTATATAACGATTATGGAGGTGTAAAAGAGGATTAGTTTGAGTGTTCAGTTAGTGGAAACCGTTTCTGTGCTGGGCGTTGAGTCTAGATCGGGATTTTCCAGCTAAATTTAGCTTAGGATTAACCGCTACACCTGAAAGACAGTCAGGGGCAATCCCTGCCAATCGATCTTTCAAGATTCTGCTCATCTACTAGATTTAGAAAATGCGATCGCGAATGGATTGCTTGTGCCGATTCGCACCTTGAGAGTTCGGACTAACGTTGATAGCAAAGAATATTCGCTTCAATGGGGTTGACTACCGCAGTGCTGATTTGGGCAAGTATCTCTTTGTTCCCAGTCGGGATGAATTACAGCAGTTTTCAATTGAATTGATCGCATTGTAAGGGCGCGGAAACCGCGCCCCTACGGCACCTATGTGGCGCATGTCTAAGACATCGCTCTTAGTTGAGTTATAAGTTGATACTCCTCAGTTGAGCTGCTTGCCTTCATCGCAGTTAGTTCAGGTATACTAGATAGCTTAGACTCCTCAGTTAAGCAGGTTGCCTCAAGTTTATTCAAGCTGTTGTCACAATTCGTCTGAAGCGCTAACTCATGGAGCAGTTATGTAAGCAAAAATGCTCAATTACCTAATGGCAATGTGCATATCATAATAATTAGGATTTTAATCTATTCGCTTTGTTAATTTATAAAAATTTATGGTAAAACAAATTAGCCTTAATTTAGATGGCGATATTAAACAAGTAGTTAATGTCAAATTCCATAGCACTTTCTGAGTCTGCTGGCTTGATTCAATTTTCAGGCAAGGGTCTGATTTTAATGTTGATGTGGAACTGGCTACTTACATCGAAAACGAGCGATCGCCCATAGTCAAACTTCTTTCTCATATCCGTCCCCTGACACCAATAGTCGCCCAGCGACATAGCTACAAAACGGGTACGCTACGTTACTTTGAACGGCGCTATATTGATGGTTTGGAGGACTTAACAAAACTACGTTGTTTAAGCAATGACTGTGATGGTTTAGTTGGCTATTGGGTGGATGAGGCTAAACCAACTCATGTGCCATCTACTACAGCTGATGGCAAACCGTTGAAAGCTAATTGCCGCACTTCACGAAATTCAGACTGCTTACGACCGCCTACTGAGTGAGTGTCAATCCCTTCTCTACAATGCTTTTGCTGTCAGGAGTAGCGAGGAAAAACTGCGGGAAGATTTGCGGGTGAGAGCCAGTTATTTGACTGGTCAAGTTCTAGAACGTCGGATGCGAAGTTTCGTTATGGCGGCGGTGGATGAAACTGCAACCGATACCGAATGGCTAGAGGCACTGGCGATGATTGTAGTTGACAAACCTGCTGAGTCGAAGTATCCCGAAAGCTTAATTTATCGAACCGCCAAGACAAGGGCAACGCTGCAGGAGGGCTAGCCCGACCTAGGCGATTGCCCGTGCCAATAGCGCCAAGAATTCGTAGAGGGTGTGTAAGTCCTAATCCTTTCCTAGCCAGTTGAAATTGTTATCCTTCTCAAAGCAATGGAATTTCATTAGGAATTTATCTCAAAAGCGATCGCTTAATATTAACTGATGTTGCACACGCAGAACGCATGGCTATTGAATTCAATAGGCGTGGTATCCAGGCTGCCCACGTTTCTGGAAGAATAGGGCATAACCAGAGGCAAGAAGTTCTAGAGGCATACCAAAAAGGCGAAATACAAGTTCTCTGTGCTTGCGATATTTTAAACGAAGGTTGGGATTCACCAGAAACAGAGGTGCTGTTGATGGCACGCCCAACCCTTAGTAAAGTAGTGTACGTACAGCAATTAGGACGCGGAACTCGTCCGGCTTCTGGTAAAGAGTATTTGCTAGTTTTTGACTTTATCGACAACACAAACCGTTACACTCAGGCAATGAATGCCCACCGCTTGTTTGGCAAAAGCTCCTACCGCCCAGGTGGATTGGTTGCTGCACCTCCGGAAATGATTGTGTCAGAAGAACAACAAATTGCCAAAGGTGAAAAGCCAGTAGTTATGCTATCTCTCAATTTGTGGGTGGAGCGCTACGAACCCATTGATATTTTTCGCTGGCAGGATGAAGTAAAACAGATGTATCAAGCCAGTGAGTTAGAGACTGCATTAGGTATTGGTGAAAGCGTCGTCAGACGTTGGGTTGAATCTGGGCGTATCAGTCCAGACCACTCAATACAGCTAGGTACTAGAGTTTACCACTACTTTAAAAAGGATAGGTTTGATGAAATTCGTGCAACGTTTAACATTGCTTCCATAACCGATCAGAACATCAAAGAACAGTTCTTTGAGTTTGTGCAGAAGATGGACATGAATACTTCCTACAAACCTGTTTTGCTGCTTGGTTTGCTGAAGCTGGCAGACTCGACTGGTCGGGTTAAGATAAAGGAACTGACGGCTTTCTTTCGTGACTTTTACCGCCAACGATTGGAGAAGGGTTTGGTGGTGGAGGGCGATGTCTAACGCAGGTCCGCTACGCGTCTACGCAAACAGATGTTTCGTGTAGGAGAACTCTCAGACAGTGAGATTGAAGCCATTATGTTGGCAAAACCCTTTGAAAAATTTGAGCGCCGTAAATTCGTTAGTCGGTTGAAAGAAATAACAGTTCTGCAATTTGCAAAACCTCTATGGAAAAGTCTTACCGACCAAGATAAGGTAGAACTACAAAAATTTGCAGAAGCTGCTTTACTCAAATATTACGCAAGAGTTTGACAGTTGTGATTCTGATAGGGCGACTAATAATTTTATAACTCAATAAATAGCCAGCGAGGTCGAACACCCGTGAAAGCAGCTTTTCTGGATTGCTTAAGCAATTTGGCTTAAGCATTACAGTTCTAGCTGACCAATAATTGCCAAATTTAATAGTGGCGAAGTGTTACTCACTACGGGCATAGTTTAAATCATCCTCAAGTTCCGCTGCTCCATAGTGCCTGTCGATACCTCGCTCTCCTAATAACTTAGCAAATTCATACTTGGACATCCGAGCCAGTTCTCTTGCCTTGCCAAAGGATAAAAGCTCTTGGGTGTAAAGAGCAATAGCTAATTCAGTTAATAGTTCTTGTTCCACCCGCTTCTCTGGTAACCGGATAGCCTCAAGGACAGAATCGGGAATAGACAGTTGCAGACTCATCTTGTTTATTGAATCCAGTAGCGAAACTGCTGATATTTCAATTATGCTGTCATAATATCCAGCTTTGGGAAAGAGTAGGAGTTGACAACCGCCAAAAATAACCTACCACCTCGGTTTGTTGAAACTTTACAAAATGCAATGTAAGCTTCTAATATTAAATTAGAGGAAATAGAAGCGCAGGGTTAAATTAGATATTATCCGCATACTAGAAGACAGTGGGATTGGACTACCAAAATACTATAGCTGGCGATCGTTGAACCAGGCATCACTATTCAAATCAAAAAATGAATTACCCAGGCGATTGGGTTGCCGTGTTCGTTCGTAGCACACCAACAAAGCTGAACTAGGGTTCAAGTCTAACCCCCCTGAACGGTTACGGAAATTTTACCTCCACCCCAATTTACAAAGCCGCATCAAAAACCTGCTGTGCAGTGAGGTTGAGTTGGGAGAAGGTGGGGGATACGATGAGATTATTCCCCGTGAACTTGGTTACTTGGTACTCATCTCCCACAAGCTGACATACCGAGAAAGTAGGCTGCTTGGGATCTCCAATGAACCGCTTACCTCCTAACGCTGCATAATCCGCAATCCAAAATTCAGGGATACCCATTTCTTCATAATCGGCAAACTTTAGGTGATAGTCATCCCGCCAGTTTGTACTGACGACTTCGACTACCAAGGGTACAGATGCTGCTTGAGTAACTGTTGACTGTTTTTGAAAAAGAGGTTCGTTGCCGAGATTATCAAGATTTAGTAACAATACATCGGGTGAGTAAGTGGATTTAGCAGACGGTGTTTTAACGAATGCGGTTTTAGGAATGGTGTAGGGTAGGTTTAGTCGATCAAACTCCACAGTCAGTTTACGTGCTAAAAATCCAACAACTTTTTCATGGTCTCCGGTTGGGGGTGCCATCTCAATAATTACTCCATTATGTAGCTCGTACCGCACCCCGTCGTTCGGATACCACTCGATAAATTCTTCAAAAGTTACTGGTAATGGTAGGGTAGTGGTCATAGGATTTACTTACTGCTGCTGGCTTCTTACAAGAACAAAGCTATCCTAAACAGGTTAAGTCGGTAGCTTTAACGCCGAAGGGGATTAAGCAAGCAAGGCGCATTCTAGCAGGATTAAACCTGGACGGGATCGAGGAGTTTCTTGGCTCTCTTGCCGAACACGATAATTTACCAGATTCTGAGCGAGAATGAAGAAAGCTTATTTAGATCCATCTGTAAATTCCAAAAATGCTACCTCATACCTTCTAACTGTTGAAGAACAAGACTGCGAATGCGTTCAGTTATTCCGGGTATTTCATCTTCAATCTCATCAATATCACCAAAACGGCTACGAACCAGACACATAAATAAATGATATGCCCCAGGATATAAAATATCCTTGTCATTCACAGACTCTTTCATAATCTCCTCGCTCAAAAAATTTTAAGGCTCTCTTGTCTTTATAGTTATAAGCCGCCGTTATAACCTTGGATTATCAAGGCTTTCAAGTTTTCCATCCCTAGAAATTTTGTATCGATTTGTAACACTTTCACAACAAACCCAGGAGAGCCAATTTTAATTGGTCATTCAGGGCAGTATACCTTTTGATCAGGGTTACAAGATTAAGCATCGCATTGCTGTCTTACCAGTAGAACACAAAGCAGTTTTAGACACCTGTCATGCACTAGCGAAAAAACAATTAGCTGAGGTCTAAATCAGCTAGAAACTTTGGCACTAATAGAGCAAAGGCGCACGGTATCTCCTGCCCAGATAATACGCCGTTGGCTTGACCCCCTGACTCTGCTGGAAGAATCATATGCTGATTGAGGATTTAAAGTTACGGGAGGCGAAACCGAGCGATCGCCCTCATATACTGCTATGGGATACCCTCAACTCTAGGTCGTTGAGGCAACTAGCTTACCGTGAAAATGCTGACTGTATTAGCTACCGCACCCATCTCCTAAGCCGTATTGCTCCAAGGTCTAGAACATGCCCACAAACATGGGGTCATTCATCGCAACATCACCCCCGACAGCATTTTAATCACCGCAGAGGGTCAGGCACGCCTAATCTGATATCTTGCACCATTCTCAACAAGACCTAAAAAACCGGGTTTCTCAACCAAAGATTAAGGGTTTGACCATTAGTCATTCTCAAGAAACCCGGTTTTTCACCTAGGTGCAAGATGTGAGTAATCGGTTTTGATTATGCCCGTGTTTCTAATCACACCAGTACTATTGCTGAGGAGATCGCGGACGACTTGGCAGAATACGCTGTTTACCAAGCTATGGAATGCCAAAGCGACCCCAAGCAAGCAAGTATCCAGTCTGACCTTTTCTCCGTTGGACTAGTGTTTTACGAATTGCTGACGGGATTTCCAGCTTTTGAGGATGCCAATCAAATCTATGAACGGAATGCCGTTTTTCTCTTAAAGCCGTCAGAGCATAATCCCAACCTATCAACTGATTGGGATAAATGGTTGCAAAAGCTTTGTGCTTTTGCTCCCCAAGACCGTTCCCCCAATGCTGATACAGCGCTACAGGAGCTATCTTCTCTCGCAACGTTGCCACAAGACATAACCAACCTTCCAGCTGATACAATCATCGATAACCGCTACCGAGTAATTAAGCGCTTGGGTCATCCAGGTAGCTTTGCTGTTGCCTATCAAGTCTTTGATACCTTAGGCGAAGTGGAGCGAGTCCTGAAATTGGTGACCAGAGATCGACACTCTGTATATGAGCGGCTTCAGCAGGAATATAAGACACTGCAAAAAGTTTCCAAACATCCTTATATTGTTGAGGTGATTTGGGCAGGTCAATTGAAGGACGATACGCCCTTCATTGTTTTTGAGTATGTGAACGGGCAAGATGTTGAACATCTCATCAAAACCAAAGCTATCTCTCTAGAGAAAGCAGTTGAGATTGCCCAACAGACTGGCATCGGCTTATCCCACTTGCACAAGCACAAGGTTCGCCACCAAGACATTAAACCTTCTAACCTGCTTGTGACCGATCGAGGAGTACGAATTATTGATTTCAACATCGCGGTATCTGACAGCGATGAAATGACCATCAGTGCTGGTACTCGTCGCTATCTACCCCCAGATAGCAAACTAACAGCGAATTTGACGCCAGAAGAGAAAATAGACCGGGATCTGTATGCTCTGGGCATCGTCTTCTTGTCATTTCTCACCAAAAATCACCAACTCGCTGTTGAAACTTATATCGAACCTCGATTCAGTATCCTACCCACTAAAACAGAGTACGCAAAGTGGAGTCTGTATACGCAACTTTTGCCGAGTGATTCGTCTTGGGTTGCTGATGCTGGAAAAGCTTTCCCGAAAATGGGTATGGGAAAACGTTATACAGATAATCGCAGATCCGAGTTGCGCCAAGACTTAGCAAAGGGTAAACACAAGCTTTACTGTTGGGACACAGAACAGTTTGACGAACTGCACCACACGCAAAGAGATTGGCAACATCTCTATAAAGTTCAACGTCCCCATACCTTAGAAGGCATTGCTAAGGAAATTCAATCTTTCGTAGAAGAATATTCTCACCCTGAGCTTCTTAGGGTGGCGATCGCCAGCGATCGTGGTCAGATTTTGGGTGTTTCCGAACAAATAGGTCATTGCCCTCAAGGACTAGAAGCTAAAGGGAGAATGGCGATTGGCAAAACTGACGATCCCCGGTTTGTAGTTCTAGAGGGCGATCGCTACGGTCTTCCCCATGCTATCAGCATTGTCAGAAGCTCTGCTAGTTTAGGGTCTTTCAGCTACACTACCAATAAAAAAATCATCGGTTCTCATGGTGGACTTTTCCCCGAAGAAGTTGTGGTTGGTGTATCCGTTCTGCGGAAATCCGTTCAACGCCGTTCTGTGTTCATCTTCTGCCGTGGTGAAGGCAAACCCAGACAATCAGCAGAACTAGAGATTACTATCGATAATCCCAACTCAGTACCGTTAACAAACCTTTGTTTGTACATTCATCAATTACCCTCTTTTAATTCTGGAAAATCTTTAGAGGAAAAAATTCCAGCTAATCAGCGCTTAACCTTCAAAATTATAATTCCCGAAGTACCTGAATTACCTTTTGCTCATCCTGACGAGTCACGTCAAGTGGAAAAACCAACGCAAAACCTAACCCCCCAACCCCCTTCCCTTTTAGAGAAGGGGGAGAATTCAAAGCCTCTCTCCTTGCAGGAGAGAGGTTTGGAGAGAGGTTTTCCAGATCCCGTGAAAAGTAAGTTTGCGCATCAGGGCGATCGCCTATCTTTATCCGGCGAATTAACCTTTCAATTTGCGAATGCTGAAGCTGGAAGCGCCAACCTCGCTTCTGATTCAACAATCATCATCAACCAAATATTCAGTAGTGGGTTTAATATCGATGAGTTCTTGTGAAGCCGTAGCCTACAATAACGATCTAGTTCGTGATGTCTTTGGAAATCTCAGTATTGATAAAACCCGACTGCCATCGAGTGGACTAAGTTCTATTGGTGTGCCGAGCTTTGTTGCTGAATGGCTACTCGATAAAATTGTACCCGGTTCCGGACCACTCACGGCAATAGAATTAGAAAAAGTTAATAATTTTGTCAAACAAGCATTTCCCCGCAAAGATGACCGTAACGAAATCATTTTTGATTTAACTCAAGGGGAAGTGCGAAAACTTATTGCCCTTCTGCAAGTGCGAATCAAATTAGAACAGGGAGGAAGAGTCATTCCTGAACCTTTAGCACAAATCCCAGTGCTAAATTTAACTGAATGCAGTATTGCCACAGAAATTGTATAACGCTACAAAATGCTGCTGCGTCAGGGAGTTTGGGGCAAAATTAGCCTTGCTATGCTTCCCGAAAATAAGGTGGAAGTCATCGGCTTTGAACCATTCCAATATTCACAAGTTAACTTGCCTGCTTACGCTGACTGTCGGGCAAATTTCAATACACAAGAGTGGCGAGACTTACTGTTTTGCTCAATGGGCTTTAACCCCCAGCATCCTAATTATAATCAGTCAGCTAAAACGTGGATACTATCAAGGTTACTGCCATTAGTGGAATCTAACTACCATATTATAGAATTAGCTCCTAAAGGAACTGGTAAAAGCTTTGTCTTTGAAAATATCAGTAGTAAAGTTAGCTTGATTAGCGGTGGTAAAGTGACTCCTGCCCAGCTTTTTATTAACGGCAAAACTAAAGAAGTAGGCTTACTCGGTCGCCACGATGTTCTGGTTCTAGATGAAGTTCAGAGTTTAACTTTCGACAATCCCGATGAGGTTATTGGTCCACTTAAAAATTACCTTGCTAGCGGTCGCTATAATCGTTCTGGCTTCGCAGATATTTCTAGTGACTGTGGATTAGTTATGCTCGCAAATATTGAATTAGATGAGCAATTAAAACCTCGCAATGAAGATAATTTAATCACTAACCTACCTAAGTTTTTTGCTGAAACCGCATTACTAGACCGTTTGGCTGGCATCATTCCCGGTTGGGAAATTCCTAAGTTTCAAAGAGAAATGACAGCTTCTCAAGTCGGTCTAAAAATGGATTTCTTTGGTGAAGCATTGCTATCTCTGCGCCAAGACAATCGCTTCATGTCCTATGTACAGCAGCATACTGAATTTGATAAAAACGCGACTGTTCGTGACCAAAATGCCATCCTGAAGTCAGCATCAGGTTTTTTGAAAATTCTCTATCCCCATTTAGAATTAACATTAATGGACTACCAGCGTGATTGTTTGGAACCAGCCCGGAGACTACGCCAAGCAATCCGTAACTCCCTATATTATCTTGATGATGAATTCAAACAACTTGGTAGAGAAATTTACGTTGAGGTAAAGTGGTAATGGGTAATGGGTAATGGGTAATGGGAAGAAAAAACTTTTTACCAATGACCAATTACCAATTACCATCTGAGGACAAAGTCCTTAAACCTTTAATTGACATCTGCGATGACCGTTGTAGTCAGCAAATAAATATTGAATGCACTCAAAATTATCATCATGCATATCGAAAAGCTGCACATTCAAAATTTTAGAGGATTACAGGAAATTATCTTAAACTTTCCTCAAAGCAACTTAGCTGTACTTGTTGGCAGAAACGGTGCAGGGAAGTCATCGATTCTAGATTGCATAGCGATAATGTTAGCTCAATTTGTAGCTAGACTCCGCAATAGTAAAAAAGTAGAAGTGCGGTTGACGGAAAATGATATAAATATTCATTCAGATTCTACTGTTAATACTATAACCATTTTGACAGGGGAGAGAAAAAGGCTATCTTGGAGAATGGTTCAAGAACGTGTATATAGACAAAATCAAAATAACTATGATGAGATGAATAAATATATTAAATCTCTCCAAGAAGATTTAAAAATTAAACCTGATTTAAATTTACCAGTAATAATTTATTATCAAACACATAGAATGCTTATGAAAAATCCGTATACATTTAATAGCAAAGTTAGCAATAAATCTCAAAAATACATAAATTATCAATTCTATGCTTATGAAAAATCTTTGTCTAGTGGAGTCAATGACTTCCAGGATTTTTTTGATTGGTTTAAAGAAGAAGAAGATTATGAAAATGAAATTAGACTAAGAGAAAATGGTGAGTACAAAAACCCAAAAATAGAAAATATAAGAAGAGCAATTGTAAAATTTTTAGATAATTTTTCTCACAGTAATTTTTCTGAATTGCGAGTAGTTAGGTCAACAGCAGAAAGGGATTTTAATTTTGGTCATATTTCCAGTCAACCTTCATTGATTATTACAAAAGATCGTCAAGATTTAAAGTTAGAGCAACTCTCTGAAGGTGAAAAAATGTTATTGATGTTAGTCACTGATTTGGCTAGGCGATTGACGATAGCTAACCCAAGTTCTAATGATGCTTTATCAGGTGAAGGAATAGTTTTAATTGATGAAATAGAAATGCATTTACATGCCCAGTGGCAAAGGAATATGATTCCGAGTTTGACACAAACCTTTCCCAACTGTCAATTTATTGTGACTACTCACTCGCCACAAGTCTTAAGCGCAGCCAGAAGAGAAAATGTATTGATTTTAGAAAATTCTCAGCTAGTAAATAATACTCCTCATACGTATGGCAAAGATAGTAACTCGATTTTATATGAATTAATGAATGTAAAAGAAAGACCAGATGACGTTCAGGAACAGATAAATCACTGTTTTCAGTTAATAGATGATGGTCGGATAAAATTAGCAAAGCAGGCTTTAAATGAATTATCTAATTTGCTAGGAGAAAATGATTCGGAAGTAGTGAGAGCTAATACACTTATTAGTTTTTTAGAAGAATAAATATTTTAATAAGTAATATGAAGCGTATTGTCAAAGGCAATGAGCCTCCATCATTACTCGCACATCGCCTAAAACCTTTTGCTGATTATGATAATTATCCTAAAAAGGATGAATTACGTGCATCGCTACTAATTGAACAAGGACATATTTGTTGCTACTGTATGCAACGTATTAGTGATTCCAGAATGAAAATTGAACATTGGAAATCACAAGATGACTATTCAGAATTGCAATTAGATTACAATAATTTGCTTGGTGCTTGTCAAGGTGGTGAAGGTGTTCCCAGTCACTTGCAGCATTGTGACACAAGGAAGGGCAATACAGAGATTAGTATCAATCCTCTTGATAATCATAAAAATTGCGAACATTTAATTAGATATCGTGGTAACGGACAAATTTATTCTGATGATGTAGATATAAATAAAGAATTAAATGAAGTTTTAAATCTCAATATGCAAACTTTAGCTAATAATCGAAAAGAAGTTTTAGCTCTGGTAATTCAACAATTGACTAAAGAACGTCCCAAGGGAAATTGGACAGTAGCAATTTTAAATCAAAAAATTAATGAATGGAGCAATAAACAACAGGATGGCAAGTATAAAGAGTATTGTCAAATAGTTATTTATTATCTGAAAAAGAAGTTATCAAGTTTGCATAATATTAGTCTCTGAAACTACGCCAAGCAATCCGTAACTCCCTATATAGCAGTCCTAAATGATTCGTGAAAGCAGAGAAACCCGGTTTCTTTAAGAAACCGGGTTTCTAGTTAAAGTTTTGGCGCACCTCTTACTTTTCACTCTTATCTGGAAAACCTCGCTTCCATTCCTCATGCTTGTAACTGATTACTTAAGGCTACCCACTGAGCTACGCTGAGGTCTTCGGCGCGGACTTGCGGATTTATATCTAATTCTTCCAGTAATTCTGTCAGGCGATCGCGTTCTACAACCGATTGCAAATTATTTCGTAACATTTTACGCTTCGCCCCAAAGCCCAACTTTACCAAAGTCTCGAACTTGCGTGTATCCAAAGCTGGTGGTTCGGTAGGGCGTGGAACAAGCCGTATGACTGCTGAGTCTACTTTTGGTGGTGGGTAAAATGCTCCGGCAGGGACTGTACAAATTAACTCACACTTTGCCAGATACTGCACCCGCACCGACAACGCCCCAAATGTTCTCGACCCTGGCACAGCAACCAGTCTTTCTGCTACTTCTTTTTGTACCAGCAGCACCAATAAGTCGTATGGTTCCGGGTTTGGGTTAGCAATTGTACCTAGCAGTTTTTCTATAATTGGTCCAGTGATGTTGTAGGGAATATTGGCAACGACTTTATGAGGCTTTTGAAAAGCTGGAAATGGTTCTAGAAGAGGTGGTACATCCAGCGAGAGAAAATCTCCTTGCAAAAGCAGAAATTTGCGATCGCGACCGAACTCTTTTGTCAATACCTTGCACAAGTCACGGTCAATTTCGACTGCAACTAGAGATTGTACCAAAGGTAAGAGGCGACGAGTCAAAATGCCGGTACCGGGACCAATTTCTAGGACGCGATCGCCTGGTTGTAAAACGGCAGCCCGCACAATTTCGTTGAGGGCTTTTTCACTTTTGAGCCAATGCTGAGCAAAACTCTTGCGCGGTTGGATCATTAAATTGACAGAATCTGTTTAACTATGACGAGTAACGCAACTCCAATCATGACGATGAGTGTCACCTTACCACCAGGGACAACCAGTTGATTCATGTTATTTGAGTGTAAGTGTTCTTCACGTTGCTTCCAACTCATCAATGCCGGAATAATCCCTACTAAAACTGACACCCCGAACGTTCCAGCGTAATCCAGGGCATGAAAGAAGATGCTGGAACTCATCACCGAAAGACTCATCGGCGGGAAAATAATTAATGAATAGAGTGACAAGCGACCAGAAGGTTTATGAGGTGCAACAGGGGAAATATCTTCAAAGAAATTCAGCAACCCGTATACAACTCCAATAAATGATGTCACGATCGCAAACTCTGAAAAAACTAATAATAGCACTCCTAACCACTCTCCTGCGCCCCCTAATCGGAGAACTTGTAGTGGGTCAAAAACAGTGCCACCAGAGGTATCCTTTACCATTTCTGGACTAACGCTTCCCAAAATCACAGCATTCCATGCTAGAAACATGATCAAGGGAATTACAGAACCAATGACAATAGATAAGCGAATCTTTCGGGCATCTCCTTCAAGCTGAGCCACAATTACCGGCACAACTCCGTGGTAAAACAGCGCCACCAACATAAATGAGACTGCTGGAGTCAGCGCACTCCAGTCCTGAAATAAGAATTGGGTAGTCCTGACTTGCGTTAAGCCTAGGAACAATAGTCCTAGAAATGAAGCAATAACAATTGCCACGAACACGCTGTTTAATTTCTCAACAAACCTTTCTCGCCCAAGATACATAATGCCACCAAATAAGAGAGCGAACACCGTTGTTCCTATCCATATCGGCACGTTCTGCACACCCGACACTTTAGAAGCCGCAGATACTAAAATCTCTCCACCTAGAGAAATGTACGCCACAAGCATGGCGTATTGCAAAAACAGATAGACGCCACCAGCGATCCTTGCTCCTAGTTTACCAAGTGTACGCTCAACAATTACCAATAGACCTAAACTCGGACGCCCTACAAGACGCATGGTCCTCAAAGTCACCTCTGCAATTAAAAGCCCTGAAACCAAAGTGTATATCCAAACAGCAATGAGCAGGGCTGAGGATGGCACAACGCCAGACGGCAGAGTCACCGTAGGTAAAGCGAGAATACCAGCACCAATCGTTGTGCCAGCAACCAGCGCAGTACTTCCTAAAACACTACCCGCTTGATGGCTGAGCTGATTTCCATCAAGTTCGAGGTGAGAAAATAATCGAGTCACTTCCGGTGTATCTAACTTGATAACAGTCTTCATAAGGCTCATGTTAAGATACGCGCATTTTCAACATACAATGTTAACTTATGTAACGCATCTTGGCAAAAACCCTTGTGCAAGGGAGTGGGGAGTGGGGAGTGGGGAGT